>DNCN01000096.1 GCA_003485015.1 bacterium | reverse complement strand
TATAGGAAGGTTTTCGAGGATATTATGTTGCCAGAGTGGAGCAGAATCACTCAAGGTGGCAATATTCCTTTGGGAAACTTTAGCAGCCTCTTTCAGCCAATCTTTGATCTCTTGGTAATAGGCAGGCGCTAAATCAATAGAAGGCTTATATTCTATGATATGCATACTGGCAAAGGTGACAATATGGTAGTAATTATCAAGCCTAATACGAGTAGCCGCAAAAGGTTCTTCGCCCACAGCCAATGAAACCCTTCTTGAAGTAAGCAAGGGAGAAAAGTCCCTCGCTTCTAAGGCTGCTCTAAGGTGTCCTAGGTTATATTCGATGATCAGAAGAAATATTCTAGCTGGAAGTAGTTTCTCGAGGGCGATCAACTCTTCGCCGGAGGCAAAACCCAAACAGACAACGATATCAAGGGTTGAAAGGTCTAAATTTGGAGGTATAAGGCAAGATAGATCAGATGGTCCTGATGGAAAAGATATCTTTGGAGGTACTTCAGTCAATTGCTGGCATAGATTTGGTTCTCTCTCTTGTAGAAGGCTTAGATTCGACAGATAATAGTCCATTAATCTTCCCTAATGACTAATATGATAGGAGCATCCCGTTCCCTATGCCAATCCACTATCCCTATTTAAAGCAGATATCAATATCTCAAAGTCTTTAGATCAAGATCTTTCGTCGATCATCTTCTTAAGTCTTGCTCGCTGGTCCTTTAAGAAAGTGACTTTCCTCTCCTCCTCCAAAGATTCATCAAGTGATTCCTTATGGAATCTCTTCAAAAATCCCTTGAGATATTGGACAAAATCCATCGATTCCTGTGGATTAATTCGGCTGGCTTGGAGTTTGATCAGGTCTATACTCTCTTTATCATCGATCTCGTTTAAGAGACTGATCCCATTCTCGGTTACGCCAATAAGGACAAGACTATGACCAATCTCAATCAACTGGAGATACTTATTAGGGGCAAGAGCATGTGTCCCTATCACTCGGAATAGATCTCCCCCTCCAGAGATCAATCCCCTTCCTCGGAAAAAGAATCTTAGAATGAAATAAAGAATCCCGGTAATGATACCCAAGGCCAGGATGGTCTTGAAAAACAATCCCAGGAGACTAGATTTGTACTCTTTAGGTGGAGTATATTTGAATAGGCCTTCTCCTTCAATCTTTCCTGATTTATCAGAAGTTACAGTTTCTTCTTTAGGATAAGATTTACCTTCCGGGGTAGAAAGAAGCAGGCTTGGCAGGACAACAATAACTACAGCCAATAACCAGATTAAATTTCTCTGGCGCAATTTCAATTCTGCTCCTATTTAAGTACTTATCTAAAATTAAATCTTAACAAGTCTTAACAAGCCATATTCTCTCAAATCCCGAAGCACTTGTCAAGACATATTTTTTACTTTTAGAAATGTTATCTAAGTATAGAAAAATCAGTCAAATCATACCAATAATGTCAGAAAAAAAAGAGCTTATAATGAACGCTACAAATATACCTAAACATATCTCAATTACAATAATTATAAAATTTAAAGGATAGGTTTTAATTAATCTTTGAATAGATTTTTAGGAAGCTTAGATCCGAAGGTAGGAGATGTCAGCTATTCTAAGAAAGAGACTGGCAATATTAGAGAGAAGGGTGAGCCTGTTTTCCCTTATCCTTTCATCTTCGACCATAACTAAGACATCATCAAAAAACCGGTCTACTGGTTCCCTCAGGGTAGCAAGTATAGCTAAGGCCTTTTTGTAGTCCATATTCTCGATATACCTCTCGATTTCTTCCCTGGTATCCCGATAGGTCTGGTATAGAGTAAGCTCTGCTGGTTCTTTAAATATTCCCCTATTGCACTCGGCCAATCTCATTCCACCTTCTTTCTTGATGATATTCATCATCCTCTTGAAGGCTACAGCCCAATGCTCGAAGTCTCCTTCTCTTCTAATCTCTCTTAAGGCTTGGGCCCGATAGAGAGTGCTTAAGGGGTTGTCGAAACCACTTTTCATTACCGCCTCTATCTCGTCATCAGCGATTCCCTTATTGGCTAAGGCTGCTGCTATTCGCTGGCTAAAGAAGGCCTCTATCTCATCTATCCTTCCATTTTCCCGATCTAAAAGGCCCATCGCCTCTTTGATTAGACTCCTTATTGAAAGGCTAAGGTTATTTTCAAGGATGATATTGATCATTCCCTGGGCTTGACGTCTGAGGGCATAGGGATCTTCCGAACCAGTAGGGATAAGACCTACAGTAAATAGGCTAACAACACTATCCATCTTATCCGCCATACTTACCACTATCCCTACCCGGGTCTCAGGGAGCCGGTCATCAGCAAATCGTGGCATGTAATGTTCTCTAATCGCCTTAGCCACCTCCTCATCCTCCCCCTGACAAAGGGCGTAATGGTAACCCATTATCCCCTGAAGCTTAGGGAACTCTCCAACCATCTCTGTCGAGAGATCAGCCTTAGATAGTAAAGCTGCACGTTTAGCCTTCTCTTCGAGCGTTGGATCTATCTGCCGGACAAGGATCTGGGTCAGTTTAACCACCCGCTCGGTCTTCTGGTACATCGTTCCCAATTTCTCCTGGAATATCCTTCCCTTCCCTTTCTCAAGGCGGGCCTCAAGAGAAATCTTCATATCCTGATCGAAGAAGAATGCAGCATCCTCAAGCCTAGCCTGAAGAACCCGCTCATTCCCTACCCGGATGTTCTCTTTGGCTTCTTCTGGACCATTACTCACTACAAGAAAACTATTAAGAAGTCGGCCGTTTGAGTCTTCGATAGGGAAGTATCTCTGGTGCTCGGACATCGCCGCCACAAGAACCTCAGAGGGTAGTTTTAAGAATTTCTCATCGAATGTTCCCCTGATGACTACCGGATACTCCACTAGATAGGTTACTTCATCTAGCAGGGATTCATCCCTAAAGGGACGACCACCACCTTCATAAGCTATCTTGAGAAGTTCCGATTGAATGATCTCCTTTCTCCTTTCAGGAAGTACCAAAACATAAGCCTTCTCTAATTTCCTCAGATATTCAGATGGACTTTTTATCTCTATAGGGTTGGGGACGAGGAATCGGTGGCCATAGGTTATCCTACCTGCTCTTATTCCATCAAGACCAAAATTGATCACATCTTCACCAAAGAGAGCCAAAAGCCACCTTATGGGCCGGGCAAAGCTGAGTTCACCCTCTCCCCAGCGCATGGACTTGGGGAAACAGAGTGAGGTTATCAGCTTAGGAAGGATAGTCTGGAGTGCCAGAGGAGTTGCCTTGCCCTCTAACTTCTTAATGGCTAAGAGATACTCACCTCTTTTGGTCCCTTTGGTTTTGAGGTCTTCTACTTTTACACCTTGAGACTGAGTGAATCTAATAGCAGCTTTGGTCAACCTGCCCTCTTCGTCAAAGGCGGCCTTCTTAGAAGGACCTAAGATCTCTACCTCTAAGTCTCTGGCCTCTTCACTCACCTCTTTGGCATAAAGGACAAGTCGTCTGGGGGTACCATAGGCGGCTATCTCTCTATAATCAACTCTCTCCTCTTCAAAGAAAGAGATGGCCTTCTCCTCCATCTGCTCAAGGATAGGCGGAATATAACCAGCGGGTATCTCTTCAGTGCCAATCTCAAGTAACAAATCCTCAGTCATTCATTCTCTTTTCTGAAGCCTTGTCAGTAATTTACCCAAAAACAACACCATAATTTAAGAATAGAAAGACTTCTCTTTATAATAATCACCTTAGTCCTCCACCCTATTACCAATACTAATCCTGTCGCAATGATAAAAGGTAGCCCTCAGCTACAGCCTTGCTCAAGTTGC
>DNCN01000083.1 GCA_003485015.1 bacterium | reverse complement strand
AACTTCTTGAGCGAGACGAATACGCCCGCCCTCTTCTTCATCTCATCAGGAAGGTCTGGGTGAGGGCGTATGACCTTGCCAGTCTTGACGTATGCTTGAATAGTTTCTTGGGCTAATCTCACCTGAGGACTTTTTAGTTCATCCATTTTTTATTGTAGACCTAAGAATTTACTGATCGTGGGCTCAAATTTGACCACGAGACCAGCTACAACCACACTGATCATACTCATCAGCTTTATGAGGATATTCAGAGATGGGCCAGAGGTATCTTTAAATGGATCTCCCACTGTATCTCCAATGACACTAGCCTTATGGCAGTCTGAACCTTTACCGCCCAGATTCCCTTCTTCGATATACTTTTTGGCATTGTCCCAGGCGCCGCCAGCATTGGCCATCATTATCGCTAAAACAAATCCACTGGAGAGTGCACCGCTAAGGAGGCCCACTACACCAGGGACACCAAGGAGAAGCCCCACAAAGATTGGGGTAACAATAGCCAAGAGTGAAGGGAAGATCATTCCATGCTGGGCCTCTTTAGTGGAGATGGCAACACACTTAGCGTAATCTGCCTCAGCCTCACCCTCCATTAGACCAGTAATCTCACGGAATTGTCGGCGCACCTCCTCAACGATACTGTGGGCTGCCCTACCTACAGCCCGCATCGTCAGGGCGCAGAAGAAGAAGGTTAGGGATGCCCCCAAGAATAATCCGATCATAACTTTAGGGTTTATCAGAGTAACGTTATACCTCTCGATGAAGTAGGTGATATCTGCAGCACGGATATTCTCTAAGGTATCGTTTATCGGACCAATAACGATCTGGGGTGCCTCCTGGCTAGCCCGAATCAAACCCGTCTTTATCTCCGTAACATAGGCGGCGATAAGGGTTAAAGAAGTTAAAGCTGCTGAGCCAATGGCAAAGCCTTTACCTGTAGCTGCGGTGGTGTTACCAAGGGCATCAAGGGCATCAGTCCGCATCCTGACCTCTTTCTCCAATTTGGCCATCTCAGCATTTCCGCCGGCATTATCGGCAATGGGTCCATAGGCATCCGTAGACAAGGTAATTCCCAAGGTAGAAAGCATCCCTACAGCCGCAATACCGATACCGTATAGCCCTTGGGTTATATTCTCAAAACCTCCACTTAGGGTGAAGCTTAAGAGAACCCCAATTCCTGTAGCGATGATTGGGATTCCAGTGGATATCATCCCGGTTGATATCCCAGCGATAATAACTGTTGCTGAACCTGTCTTGGACTGCTCAGCGATTGATCTTGTCGGTTTAAACTGATGTGAGGTGTAGTACTCAGCTGATTTGCCAATGATGATGCCCACAATCAATCCAGTTACGATCGCACCCCAGATACCAAAGCACTCCGGAAGTAAGAATTTGACCAAGAAGAATGTTGTCACAAATACAAGAAAAGAGGAGAGATTGATTCCTTTAGCTAAGGCATGGAGGAGTTCTTTCTGGGAGGCCTCTTCTTTGGTTCTGACAGCAAATATCCCGATGATGGAGAGGATTATCCCCAATCCAGCAGTGATTATGGGTAAAAGAACAGCATTCATCTCAGATCCAGTTTCCGCAAAGGCTGCTGCGCCCAAGGCTGCAGTGGCCAAGATCGATCCATAGTAGGATTCATAGAGATCAGCACCCATGCCAGCGACATCACCCACATTGTCACCCACATTGTCAGCAATTACTGCAGGATTCCGAGGGTCATCCTCAGGGATACCAGCCTCAACCTTTCCGACAAGATCAGCACCCACATCAGCCGCCTTGGTAAATATCCCGCCCCCTACCCTGGCAAAGAGGGCCTGAAAGCTGGCGCCAATGCCTGCAGCAAGCATGATTGAGGTAATGTCCCTAAGAGACATATCGGGAATGAAGTTCTTCAAGAACAAGAACCAGACGGAGATACTTAAGAGGGCTAATCCTACGACCACCAGACCCATAACCGCACCTGAACGGAAAGCAATCTTTAAAGCCGTATTTAAAGAAGATCTTGCAGCCTCGGTGGTTCGGTTAGAGGCACTGGTAGCGGTCATTAAACCTAAGACCCCGGAGAGTCCACTGAAGAATCCACCTGTAAGGAAGGCAAAGGGCACCCATGGACTCTGAACACCCAGGCCAAAGGAGAGAAAAAGGAGAAAGAGGAAGGCTATGATAAAAAATATTCCAACTACCTTGAACTGTTGTTTGATATAGGCTACAGCACCTTGCTTAACATGGGAAGCAATGCTTACCATCTCCTTATTCCCTGGTGGGGCTGCTTTCATTGCCATAAAGAAGTAATAGGCAAAAACCAGTGCCAAAAGAGATCCGATGGGTGCAAGCCAAAATAGAACTGGAACTGTCATTAATTCTCCTTTATCTTAGGATTTAAAGTCTCTTTAAGTTTTAAATTAAAGTTGCTCTTTACTTACACTCAAAACTAACTACCTCTGAAGTGCAATCTCTATCGCCATCTTACTGCTAACCTGAAAGCAAAGTTTACTCTATCACAATCTTGAGCCCTTGTCAAGAAAAAAATATGGTTCCTCTCCAAATTTCGCGGTAAGCATGTAGTCCTTGTCCTAGAAAATTGACATCTTTGAGAAATAAGAGCAGTAATCCTATGGAGATTATGGATAGCTACTTCGTAGCTCTCCAAGTTCTGTAGATAATCTGTGGGATTATCCACAGGGTCTCTCAATATCCACGATAAAATATGGGAATTTAATGGATACCCTTCTACTGCAAAGAGCTATCTTCCGCTATTTTGAAGAAGAGCCAAAGATATTTTTGGGAATTAAAATAAGGAGAGGGATTCAAGGATATCCTCTTCCTAAAGGGTTCTTCTGAGAGATTTGTGATCCCTCTTAGGGATGAGTCAAAAAAGATTCTTGCTTTGTGATTAAAAATGTGGTATATTAAAGAACAGATTTTTAGCCTAGGAATCTTAAGTTTTATAGGATCTTAAAGAAAGGATGTGGTTGGATGCTAAAGAAGAATTTGATGGCTTTGACTCTGGGGCTGGTTTTAGCTGGAAGTGCTCTTTGGGTTGGTGCTACCCCCCTTCGGATTGGTTTTGTGGATATTTCACAGGCCTTTGATGAGTACCACGAAACCAAAAGGGCGACAAGTATCCTTAATGCTGAGATTGAGGAGCGGAAAACCAAGGTCGACATCCTCCAAGAGGAGATCGCTAAGTTAAAAGAAGATAAAGAGATCTTAGAGGATGAAGAGGAAC
>DNCN01000190.1 GCA_003485015.1 bacterium | reverse complement strand
CCCTCAGGTAGCTGAAAGGTTTGCCCACGCCCCAGATTATCCCCAGGTTATAGCTGAGGCCCTTAAAGAGATGTATCGACAGGTGGGAGATCTCATTATCGAAAAGGGTTTAGCCAAGAAGGGGCTTCTTGTCCGCCACCTTGTCCTTCCGCAAGGATTAGCTGGGACAGACCAGATCATGCCCTTTATTGCCAAACACCTCTCTAAGGACACCTACGTCAATATTATGGCCCAATATCGTCCTCTCTATCAGGCGAGGGATGACCCCCTCATCAATCGGCCCATCACTCGCAGAGAGTATGAAGAGGCCCAAGAGATAGCCCGCAAGGAAGGGTTGCACCGAGGATTTTATTAAGTTTTCCTTGCAATTTGCCTAATGTATGGTATAATAAAGGGTCATGAAGAAACGACCACTCTCTTTAGCCTTCATTTGGCATATGCACCAGCCTTGGTATAAAGAGCCTACCATGGGCGAATACCTCCTCCCCTGGGTGAGATTGCATGGGATAAAAGATTACTACGAGATGGCGGATATTTTAAGGAACTTTCCCCAGATCCACCCGACCTTTAACTTTGCTCCCTCACTGCTGACCCAGATCAATGATTACATCTACGGCCAGGCCAAAGATACCCATCTTAAGCTCTCCCACATCTCGACCAAAGACCTTACCCAAAAGGATAAAGAGGTCATTCTTAGCACTTTCTTTTTAGGATATTTGGAGACCATGATTAATCCCTACCCAAGATATAAAGAGCTCTTTGATAAGTACCATCGGAATGAGACCTTCAACGAACAAGACCTTCTTGACCTTCAGGTCTGGTCGAACCTCTCCTGGTTCTGTCACTCTTTTAAGGAGCGGGATGACCTTATCCACAGCCTTATTTCAAAAGGAAGGAATTTTACTGAAGAAGAAAAGAGGCGACTTCTCAATAAAGCAAAATGGATCTTACTCAAGATAATTCCTGAGTACAAGAGACTTCAGGATGAAGGCCAGGTTGAGATATCTATAAGTCCTTACTACCATCCTATCCTGCCACTACTCATTGATAGTAGCTGCGCTAAGGAGGCAGAACCGGGCCTTAAGCTTCCGCGGAATCTACTTGGCGCAGAAGATGATGCCCGGGAACAGATAAGACAAGCAGTGAGGTTCTATAAGGGTTGTTTTGACCGGGCCCCTCGGGGCATGTGGCCGTCTGAAGGTGCGGTCTCAAGCGGAATCATTCCTTTGATCGCCCAGGAGGGGATTACCTGGCTCGCCTCCTGCGAAGGGATCCTCTTTAGATCCCCGGAGAGAAGGTTTGATAAGAGAGATCTCTATAGACCCTATCAGCTCCAAATGGAGGGGTGGAATTTATCGATCGTCTTTCGGGACCGGACCCTCTCAGATCTTATCGGTTTCTCTTATTCTAAGTGGAATGCGGCTGATGCTGTTAAGGATTTCGTCGGTCGGCTTCACCATATCCATAATCAATTGGGGGATGATGAAGATCATTTGGTAACCATCATCTTGGATGGGGAGAACCCTTGGGAATACTACCAGAATAATGGCTATGACTTTTTATCCCTCCTCTATGAGGCCCTTTCCCATGAAGGAGAGATCAGGACCGTGACCGTAAGCGAATATCTGGAAGACAACTCGCCCAAGGAAGTAATCAAGAAGCTCCACCCCGGTTCCTGGATAAATCAGAATTTTCATGCGTGGATTGGCCATCCTGAGGATAATCTGGCTTGGGAATGCCTCTATGAAGCCCGTCAGTGTTTATTGAAATTTAGCGAGGAGAAGGGAAAGGATGCATCCTTTAAAGAGGCGATAGAGAACGCCTGGAGTCAGCTCTTTATTGCCGAGGGGAGTGACTGGTTTTGGTGGTATGGGGATGAATATCACTCTGAGGAGGATGAGATCTTCGATCGGCTCTTTCGGGAGCATCTCATCAGTGTCTATAAATTCATCGGCATCTCACCACCAGAATCCCTCCTCCAGCCTATCAAAAAAGCAAAAAGAGGTGGGACTCACTATCCCACTATGGCCAGAGGTTGAATAGGGTAATGTTGATCTGTTGCCAAAGATGTTCCCATCATAGTCACTGTGTTCGCAAATGGATTCTGGGAGAGAGGGGCTTTGATCAGACATGTTGCCCTGAATGTGAGTACTTTGAGGCTTGCTCTAACAAAGAGGATAGACTGCGATGGGCTTTCTTGGGACACCTTGAGGAGAGCAATGATGAGAACGATGAAACATAGGATACTCCTCCTTTCTATTCTAGCAGGAATGGGACATATTCGGGCTGCTCAGGCCATTGAAGAGGCCCTCAAAGAGCTTTCTGAAGAGATAGAAACACTATGTCTTGACCCAATGAGGTTTGTTTCTCCCCAGATTTCTGATTTTATCAACCGGTTCTATCTCTGGTTTATCGAACCTCCACTCTATCATTTCTGGGGATTCCTCTATGAAAATCGTCTTTTATCTGCCCCTTATAGTCCTTTTAGATGGATTATCTCCCAAGCATATGCTCACAGCATCCAGGAGATCTTAAGGGAATTTGATCCAGAGGTGATTGTTTCGACCCATCCTTTTGCCACAGCTGGTGCAAGTCTACTCAAGAAGAGAGGGGTGGTAAACATCCCATTAGTCTCTGTAGCTACCGATTTTGATGTTCATCCATTTAGCATAAACCATGAAGTAGATGTCTTTATAGTTCCTGACATTCCCGTAAGTGAAGATCTCCAAAAGAAGAGGATCTCAAGGGAGAAGGTAGGAGTAGAGGGAATTCCCATTGATCCCAAGTTCAACAAGAATAGACCAAAGGAAGAATTAAAGAAGAAACTGGGGTTGAATGATGGTCTTTCTACTATTCTGATCCTTTCGGGTGGTTTCGGGGTGGGACCTATCGAGGAAGTCGTTCTCTCTTTTAAAGAAGCAAGAAGGAGCCTCCAGTTGATTGTTGTTGCTGGGAAGGATGAAACCCTTAGAGAGGAGCTTGAAAGAATAAAAGGGGAGTTGGGAGTAAAGATGAGGATTTTTGGTTACATTGAGAATATGGATGAGATAATGGAGGTTTCAGACTTGGTCATCACTAAACCAGGTGGTCTCTCTGTGGCCGAGGCCCTGGCTAAAAGATTGCCCCTTATTCTCCTTGACCCCATCAAAGGTCAGGAGGTCAAAAACTTCAAACATCTGATTAAGATGGGGGTAGGTATCCATGCCAAAAAAATAGAAGAGACCCCGAAGATCGTTACTCACTTGCTAAATAATCCAGCCAGGCTGGATCTGATGAAATCTAGAATCGAGGAACTCTCCCGACCCAACTCAGCCATAGAGATTGCCCGGCTCCTCCTGGACCTGGTGAAAGAGAAAGAACCTTTATTGAAGGAGGATTGAGGATGAAAGAACTTGAAATTCTGAGAATCTTAGAACAGGATAGCCGTATCCCCCCCGAAAAGATTGCTACAATGGTTGACCTCTCAAAAGAAGAGGTAGAAGAGAAGATCAAGGAGCTCGAGGATAAGGGAGTGATTATCAAATATAAAGCCATCGTCGACTGGGAGAAGGCAAGTATAGATGAGATAGTCTATGCCTTCATCGACGTCAAGGTTGCCCCTCAGCGGGACATTGGGTTTGACCGGGTGGCTAGAAGAATTTACCAATTTCCCGAAGTCCATGCCCTGTATCTCCTCTCCGGTGCCTATGATCTAGAGGTGATTGTCGAGGGCAAAGGAATGAAGGAAGTGGCTTACTTTGTGGCCGAAAAGCTAGCCACCTTGGAAGGGGTCCAATCCACAGCCACCCATTTTGTCCTCAAAAGATACAAGGTCGATGGTGTAGTCGTTGAGCCTGCGGAGAAAGATAGAAGGCTAACTCTGACGCTATAGCGAAATTACAGAGATAAGGGCGATTAGAATATGTCAAAAGATTTGATCTCAAAGGTAGTCAGGCAAGTGCCACCTTCGGGGATTCGTAAATTCTTTGATCTGATCATGAGCATGGAGGAGGTTATCTCCCTTGGAGTAGGAGAGCCAGATTTTGCCACACCGTGGCCCATCCGAGAGGAGGCGATTTATTCCTTAGAGAAAGGTGTGACTAATTATACCTCCAATCTCGGGCTCTTTGAACTTAGGGAAGAGGTTGCCCGTTACCTCCATAGCCGATGGAATCTTACATATAATCCTGGGGATGAGATTCTAATCACAGTCGGTGTGAGTGAGGCTTTGGATCTCGCCCTTCGAGCCTTGATTGATCCAGGGGATGAGATTATCATCCCTGAGCCATGCTATGTCTCCTATCGTCCCTGCGTTCTCTTTGCCGGTGGAGTACCGG
>DNCN01000046.1 GCA_003485015.1 bacterium | reverse complement strand
CAAACATCACCGAAGGGGCAAAAAGAGAGGTTGAGAGTGTCCAATCTGCTATTGAGCCTGACCTACTTTATCCATTGTTGAGAGGAAGGGATGTAAAGAGATGGCATGCAGAAGCTTCAGCTTATATTATTATGGCTCAGGACCCTATTAAACGCAGAGGGATAGATGAAGATGAGATGAAAACACAATATCCAAAGACATACTTATATCTTAAGAGGTTTGAAGGGATATTAAAAGAGAAAAAGGCAAGGGGAGTAACGGATATGATTAAAAAAGGTGCACCATTATTATACAATGTTTGGTGTCGGCGACTACACCTTTGCCCCGTATAAGGTGGTGTGGCGAGAGCAGGCCTCATCCTTAACCGTTGCAGTAGTTGGCAACATTGAAGGCAGGTGTGTGATTCCAGATCATAAGCTTATGCTAATAGATTGTAATACTAAACAAGAAACCTACTACTTAAGTGGGATGTTAAATTCAAGTTTGGCGAGATATGTGGCAGTCTCTTATGCAATTACAATACAATTTGACCCCACATCCTTCAAAACATCCGCATCCCCAAATTCGACCCCAAAGATAATCTACACCTTGAACTTTCTGAACTTTCAGAAAAAGCACATATTGCTGCAAAGAATAGCGACCAACAGACTATCCAGGCTATTGAAGAAGAGACTGATGAACTCTCTGCCCAAATCTGGGGACTCTCCCAGGAAGAATTAAAGGAGATAAGACTCTGCCTCAAGGAGATGTCGTGATGAAAGACGCGATGGAACGGATAAAGGCAATAAGTGACAGACTCAAAAAGGAATACAACGCCCAGAAGGTCATCCTTTATGGCTCCTATGTCAAAGGTGAGGCAACAGAGGATAGCGATGTGGACCTTCTTATTGTTGCTCCTACCAAAGAGCGATTCTATGAAAGGATGGCGACTGTCCTACGGAGTATCCGAGACTTAAGGTCTGGAATTCCGCTATCACCAATCGTTCTGAGACCGGAAGAGATAAAAGCACGGATAGATATTGAGGACCAATTTATTGAGAAAATTTTAGAGGAAGGGATTGAATTATGAAAGAACCTAAGAACTCCTTATATCCAGAGGATTGGAAGAAGAAGGCTCGAAGAGATTGGGAGCGGGTAAAAAGGAATCTAAGAGACCAAGATGCAGAAGCGGCGGGCTATTTTCTGCAGCAAGCCTTAGAGAAATATCTTAAGGCCTATCTACTCCAGCACGGATGGAGACTGAAAAAGATTCATACCCTCCATACCCTACTTGAGGATGCTATCGGGTATGATAAAGTCCTGGAATCTTTTTATGATTTATGTGAACGTGTCTCTGGATATTATTTTACTGAACGATACCCTTCTCTAATAGAAGAAGAACTGACCACTGAGGATATAGAGAAAGATCTGATTGAAGCAGAAGATCTTATTGAAGTCCTTCATGGCGAAGATAAGTGAAGAAAATTCTTTTAGTTGAACCTCAGAAATCAAAGAAATACCATACACCATATCCACCCCTTGGGCTTCTCAAGCTTTCTACTTATCACAAAGAGAAAGGGGCCAATGTAAGATTTGTCCGAGGTTTTTCTGGTGATGGATTTGAGCCTGATAGTATCTACATTACAAGCCTTTTTACCTATGCTTATGAACCAGTTCATGATGTTATTCGCTATTACAGCAATAGATTCAAAAAGGCAAAGATTGTTGTAGGTGGTATTTATGCCACTTTATGCCCTGACCATCTGGAAGAAGCCTTTGGAGATCGAGTAGAAATCCACCAGGGGCTCTTTGGGCCTGCAGAAGAACTCTTGCCTGACTACTCTCTTGTTCCAGAATGGAAGTCAAGCATCTTGTTTACATCGAGGGGATGTATAAGGAGATGTCTTTTTTGTTCTGTTCCTCAAATAGAACCAGAATTTAAGGCAAAACCCTCCATAAGACATCTTATCTATCCCAGGCATAAAAAGGTTATTTTATGGGACAACAATATCCTTGCCTCTTTCTATTGGAGAGATATCTTCGATGAACTTGAGGAGTTAGGCCTTGAGGTTGACTTTAACCAAGGCTTGGATGCAAGACTCCTGAATGAGGAGGTTGCTATAAGGCTCAAGAGGTCAAACCTCCCATTGTAAGGTTGGCCTATGATAGCAATTTGATAAGAATACCTCTTAAAAAGGCCATAGAACTTTTGAAAGGTGCTGGTTTTAGGGGAAGGAGAATCATCGTCTATTGCCTTTATAACCATCTTGATACGCCAGAAGATTTCTTAGCTCGCATAAGAGATCTTTTAAAATGGGGTGTTTGCGTATATCCGATGAGGTATGAATCCCTGGAACCAAGACCTAAAAACACTTATATATCACCTAACTGGACAGATTGGGAATTAGAGATGATAGCAAAGGCGAGAAGGGTAATTGGTTATGGAGGGGCATTTCCACCCTATGAGGGACTAAAAAAGAAATTCCTCTCTGCTAAATCTTTTGAGAAAGCCTTTGAACTCAAGCCTCCCTTAATAAATAGAATTGGAATTCTCCCTGCTTGAGCATTGTACTCTCAAGTTCTGTGTAGGAGATAGGGAAATAAAAGAGTGCAGGTCAATCGCGAGAGATTAATTGATACCTTCCTCAACTTAGTAGAGATCGACTCACTCTCTAAGGGTGAGGGGAAAATAGCCGCGTATCTTATAGATAGATTAGAAAGACTTGGTCTTTTGGTTAAGGTGGATGATGCCGGTAAGAAGATCGGTGGGGAGAGCGGCAATATTGTGGCTACTCTGAGGGGAAAGGAGATCAAACCTCCTCTTCTTTTTGGTGCACATTTAGATACAGTGGAACCCGGCCAAGGGATAAAGCCTCTGATAAAAGATGATATTATCTGCAGTGACGGCACAACCATCTTGGGTGCTGATGACAAGGCAGGGATAGCTATCATCTTAGAGGCGATTCAGGTAGTAAGAGAGAACGGATTAGCCACAGGGAACTTAGAGTTTCTCTTTACAATAGCTGAGGAATTGGGGATGCTTGGAGCTAAAAATCTCGATTGTCATCTTCTCTCTTCAAGGATGGGCTTCATCCTCGATGGTGATGAAGAGGTGGGTAGCATTATCAATCATGTCCCAGCCAAAATAGACATTAAAATCAAAACTATAGGCCGAGAGGCCCATGCCGGCAGTGAACCAGAGAAGGGTCTCAATGCCATCTATGTAGCAGCCAAGGCCTTGGCCAAGTGCAAACTTGGCCGAATTGACGATGAGACTACCTTTAATATCGGGATTATTTCGGGTGGAAGGGCAGTAAATATCGTTCCTGGAGAGGTTCTCTTAGAGGGCGAAATTCGTTCCAGGGATAATGCCAAAATGGCTCATCAGATAGGAGAGATTGAAAGGATCTTTCAAGAGACGGCTGCTGAACTCAACACCCAAATAGAACTGAAGACCGAAAAGAGTTTTGAAGGGTACCTGGTTGACGAGAGTGAAGAGGTAGTGAGATTGGTCTTTGAGGCGGCT
>DNCN01000191.1 GCA_003485015.1 bacterium | reverse complement strand
ATCATGAAGGGGGGCCGCTTGGAGAATTTCAACAGTCAATGGGACATCCTCGACTATCTTATTTTAAGGTTTATAATAGGAGATATACTTACCACAGGAAGAATCAGGGCTACTTTTATGGACGGAAGGTGTATAGTTCCTTTTTATGGCCATCAAGAACTTTGGACTCCAGCATACCTTTATAAAGTTGTAAAGAGGACTAAATTCAAGATCATCAAGAAATTTAGCTTACAAAGCTTCACCACTATTTTTCATCTCTTGTCTTATATTCCCAAGGATTTGGTGAATGAATATTACAAGGTAGGAGCTTCAGTTCCCCCGGGCGAAGATGGGGGAATTGGAATTGGGGTTGTTTGCGAAAAGATATGTTAAAGATATTCATTTTTGAGCCTAGTGATAATGTAGGAGCATACTGGGTGAGGGATAGTTGTGAAGCCCTAAAGGAGCTTGGAAATAAGATTGAGGTAGTTAAATTAGTTTCAACAGGTAAACCACTGATTGAAATCCTTAAGAGGCTCAAGGAGTTTGCGCCAAACCTCATCTTTACTATAAACCATATCGGCCTAATTCCAGAATTTGTTGAAGTAGTAAATAGAATGTCCCTGCCTGTTGCCTCTTGGTTTGTTGATGATCCATTTCGATATCTTAGTCCAGAGATCGTTATCCAGAACTGTATAATCTTCAGTTGTGATAAGTTCTATATCCAAAGGCTTAAAGATTTTGGCTTTAAAAGAGTCTATTATCTACCTGGGGCGACGAATCCTAAGGTATTTAAGCCGATAAGATTGACCCAAGAAGAGAAGGAGAGATTTTGCTGCAATATAAGTTTTGTGGGAAACTCCATCTATCATGCCTATGCCACCTATAAAAAATACCATGAATGGATAGCTGATCCAAAGACCCAGCGGACCATCGAAGAGGTTCTTAGATTACAGAAGGAGAATCATCTTTTAGACATTTCAGATATCTTGGAGGAGACTCAAAGAACTCATAATTGCCTTCTCTATTATCCAGGATTAGAACAAATAGAGTCAGTTAAGATTTGTCTTGAATTTGCCGCTATGTCCTTGTATCGAAAAAAGATAATTGAGTCTGTGGCCAATCTGGGCTTGAAGCTCTTTGGCGATGATGGCTGGTGCACTCTTCTCGATGGGAAGATTGATCTTCAGAGAGAAATAGACTATCGGACCGAACTGCCAAAGCTCTATAATGCCTCAAAGATAAATCTCAATATCACTAAGACCCAGTTGAAAACAACTATAAATCAAAGGGTCTTCGATGTGGCCGCCTGTAAGAGTTTCCTCCTGACAGACTATCGCCGTGACCTTGGAAGTCTATTTGAGGTCGGCAATGAGGTTGTTTATTATAAAGATGAGAGGGATTTACGCCATAAGATCCAACACTACCTTGGACATGAAGATGAAAGGACTGAAATTGCCCAAAGGGCCCAATGCCGGGTTTTAAAAGAACATACTTTCCTCCATCGGATGAAAGAAGCTTTTAATATAATTAGGGATTTTCTTTAGAATTTAAGAAGAAGATGAAGATTTTGACGTTTGATCTTTCAAGAATTATGGCAGGGACAGTAGCCCCTTCTACCATTGAAGATTGTGTAGAGGCCTTTCGAGAGTTGGGCCATGAGGTTACCCAGATTGAGCCGACTATCTTAGGGGAAACTCCCCAGGAGAGACTTGAAGGGCTTAAGGAGGAATTCAGAAAGACCGAACCAGATTTTGTCTTTACCCTAAATGACTATTGTTTAACTCCGGAGCTCCTCACTATACTTAAAATTCCTTATGTTTCCTGGTTTGGAGATAACCCTTTTCATGTGATGGAGAATAACTATTGTTCTCCTTATTATACCATATTTGTCTGGGATTGGTTTTACATTAAAAATCTTAAGGAAGTTGGATTTGAAAATGTCTACTACCTACCTTATGGTAGCAATCCAGCTGTCTTTAAAAGAGTAGAACTCAGTCAAGAGGAAGAAGAAAGATATGGGTGCAATATTAGTTTTGCTGGATCATCTTTCAGTTCTGCCCTAAAGAAATATGATGAGATAGTCAAAGATAGAGATACTAAAAAGCTCATTGATAAGATTGTCGAAATTCAGGTTGAAGACCCTACCTTAAATATATCAGATATCTTAAAGGCAGTAGAAGATGCCTCTTATTGCTCTATCTCCTTTAAAGATACTCAACATAAGAGGCAGATTGAGATATGGCTCGAATATTTGGCTATGGCTAAGTATCGTCAGGAAATTATCGGAAATTTAGGTAGTCTGGGTCTAAATATTTATGGTGATGAGGGCTGGAGGGAGTTTTTAAAAGGCGGAGACTGGAATGGCATCAGATTTCTCGGTTGGGCTAACAACCGGACAGATTTAACCAAGATTTACAATGTTTCTAAGATAAATCTCAATATCTCGAAATCTCAGTCTAGATCAGCCCTTTCTATGAGGATCTTCGATATATCCTGTGCCGGCGGGTTTCTGGTGACCGACTTTCGAGTGACCCTCCCCGAATTCTTCATCTTAGATAAAGAGGTAGTCTGTTACCGGAGTAAAGATGAGGTCAGGGAGCTGGTGGTGTATTATCTGGACCATCCGCAAGAGAGGGAAGAGATAGGAAGGGCTGCTCAGAAAAGGATTTTGGCCGAGCACACCTTTAGACACCGGATGGGTAGTCTCTTAGCGACCATGGTGGATAAGGGAAGATTATGAAGATCTTAAGTTTCATTTTGAGTGGTCCTCCTGGAAATAGACCCCTACCTGATGAGTGTAATCTTGCTTTTAAGAGAATGGACTATGAGCTTGAGACGATAACACTCTCCCCTCAAAATGGTTTAATCGTTATCACAAGTGAATTGATTGATAAGATCCGGATCATAAATCCAGACGTTTTCTTCTCGGTCAATTATTTCAATGGCGTAGGAAAGCTATCAAAGATTTTGAAACTCCCCTATATCTCTTGGATGGGAGATAACCCCCTCTATTATCTAAAGAAAGAAGATATCTCCGATTACCTTATTCTCTTCGTATGGGAGAAGGTCTATATTGCTGAACTCAAAGCCTTAGGTTTTAAGAAGGTCCATTATCTACCATTAGCCACAAATCCAGAAAGATTCAAAAGACTTAGAAATGAAGATGAAAAGATAAAAAGATATCGCTGTGACATCTCCTTCGTTGGTTCTTCCCTTTATCAACATTATGAGGCCTATGAATCCTATATCCGACGGCCTGATCTCAATCCAGAAGTGCAAGAGATCCTTAAAAAGACGGTGGATATTCAGGCCCAGAATCCCACATTTGATATCTCGAACATTTTGGAAGGAGTCCAAATGGCAAGTTCTAGTTTCCTGACGTTCAAGGAGCATAGAGAAGAGATGGATAAGCTAAAGACCATGCTACAATTGGCAGCCATGGCCAAGTATCGACGGGAATGCGCAGAAGAGGTCTTTTCTTTAGGGCTTCACCTTTATGGTGACCAGGGATGGCTAAAGTGGAGTAATAATAAGATCAAATATCGAGGGAGCATAAGTTATTATGACCTACATAAATTATACAACGCTTCTAAGATCAATCTGAACATCACTGTGGCTCAAGCAAGGTCCAGTCTTAATCAAAGGCCATTTGATGTCTCGGCCTGTGGGGCCTTTCTTCTGACTGATTACCGGAGTGAATTGGGGAATCTCTTCAACCTGGGTAAGGAGGTAGTCTGTTATCAAAACAAAGATGAACTCAAAGACATGGCAGAGTATTTTATAGACCACCCTAATGAACGGGAAGAGATAGCCCAAAGGGCCCAAAGTCGGGTCCTAAGGGAGCATACCTTTGAAAAGAGGTTTGAGGAGATGATGTATGTTGTCTTTGAAGGAGGAGGTAGAGATGGGTAGTGTCAAAGATTTAATTGTCCTAGAAGAGCCCC
>DNCN01000015.1 GCA_003485015.1 bacterium | reverse complement strand
CAGATGCTGAACAACAAGAGATATACAAAAGGCTTGGAATAAAGGATAAACCAATCAAACAAAGACATATAGTGATAGGGTAAATATAGTGCAGAAAAAAATTTAAACCCTTTTAATAGCAAGGTCTTAGCAAAAATAATGCGGAATGAGGGTTAAGACCGACAAATCAGCTATTATCAGAACCGCCTTAGTCGAGATCATCAAAGACTTCAGAGAGAAAAAACAGAACAGTATATTCTATAAGAGACTTTCTGGGGAGAAATCTCCTCCTTTTTGGAGACAAGACCGGTGAATCCGAATAAGTTTTTCAATAGTTGCTTACTTTTTTCTTGACAAAGTTTCCTGTTTATGTTTCTATCTTAAAAAGAAGATAATTATATATAAAAAGAGGGAAAAGTGGGTATTGATCCAACAAAAATTAGCAGCAAGGAAATCTATAGCGTCAAAGATATAGCTCAAATCTTGAGAACAACAGAGCAAACGGTACGGAACCATCTAAAAAGAGGGTTAATTAAGGGCGTAAAAAATAATGCCGGTCGGTGGCATGTGAGAGGGATAGATTTAAAAAAATATCTCTCTTTCTTAGTCCGGGCTTGATCTTGGATAATGCTTCAAGGGTGGATGCCAATGGGTGCTTCCGTGGGGAGAATAAAAGTGTTTGTTTGGAGGTAAACCTTGCTTCCTCAGTTTAATGAAGGGGTGGTAAGAGCCAGTTACCTCTTTTTAATTTGACGAGAGAGTTATATGTAAAACAACCTGTCAACTAAATACAAAAAAGTATGCACTCAGTCTTAGGAGGTAAAGCATGGAAAGATCTTTTTTAGAAGAAAGTCTTTTGATAAATAATGCAATTAATGTTTGCTTAAGAATGTTTTGCCCCAGAGACCTTTACACCCCAGCACATTGTAAAACCGTTAGTCTTTTCTCTGGCCATTTTGGCGCTTTTCTTAATTTATCCCGGGAGGAGATAAACCTGTTACAACTCGCTGGGAAAGCTCACGACGTAGCAAAGCTTGCTTGGAGTGACAATCTTCTTCAAGGAAAGAAAAAAGATGAGCTGGGGGATGATTACAGCAATATCTTTCATCATCCCAAAAGGGGGGCATCTTTCTTGTTTGATTTGCTTAAAGAGCATACTTCAAATTTTAAATGGGTTGGCCTAATCTTGTGTCATCATTGGGGGTATTCCAAAGAGGAAAAACATTATCCACCACTTGATGATATCGATACACAGAGATCTTTGAAAGAATACTCTTGGGATTTAGAAGATCCGAAATTTAAATTGATGGTTGGAATTATTAAAGTTGCAGACAGTCTTCACGCTGCTATCTCAAATAGGGTCTATAGAGAAGACCCATTGCCAAAACAGATTCCGGAAGCAATTGCTGAAATAAGAGGAAAAATGGGAACAGTGTACCACCCTGAGGTTGTAGCAGCACTCGAAAATACTGAATCTCAAATAAAGAGCTTGTTTGAAATTGATTCGCAGCTACATTCCTTTTAGATAAATTAAAATTATGTCGATAATTTATTTATATATACCAATTGAAAGCATGTTAAGTTTATAAATAATTGTGTAGGGTATAAGTTATAGAAAGAAGTAAAGGAGGAAGGAATGAGAGAGGGAGAAAAAGAAGATTTAACAGGAACTATTTGTCCAAGGGTTGGTTGTGGAGTGTTGGTCCCTTCGAAGAATGGGTGGAGATGCAATAAGTGTAACGAATACATCAAAGATAGGGCTACTTGGTGGGAACGAATGGAGGTTTTTCAAAACAAGGCCTGTATTGATGCACTAAAAGAAATTTTAAAAGAAAAACCTCAGGAAAGTCCGCTCTTGACATAAATTAGACTTGGTGCGAAATAAAATTTTACCATAAAATTCCACAGGATATTGGGTAGCAACACAGAAAGTGATAACAATGTGTTATGGTATTCGTTATAACACAACAAGTCTAATAAAAAAATGGTTACTGTTCCTAATTTTTATATCTACTTCCCCTCAAATCTGGACATAACATAGTCATTTGCTTCTTTTGCGTTTAGGGGACGACTGGAGTTGCCTACGCGGACAAAGAAAACAGGCCCTCCAGCATCGTCCAGCCATGTGGGCCTTCTGCTCGATTCAACCCTAACACAGCATACATTCTTACCTTTGATCTCGACCACCTCGGGATGTACGTATTGACTAAATTCTTTCCCGATAAAATCAGACACCACACTTCTTCACTTCCTCCAATATTCCCTAAACTTCCTCCCAAATACCCCAACCACCCCCTTTCCATCTTGGAGTATCTTCCTGTCTTCTGGCTCTCCTCCAGATAGACCCTCACTTCAACCCCTCGTCTCTCTACCCTTACCAGCGCCTCAGCTAAGGGCATAGAGGTAAAGTAATACATAGCCACATTAACTGTCTTCTTTGCCTGGCTGATCTCCTGGATGACCACCCCTTGCATCCTCCTAATGGGAAGCCTAAGGAGGATGGGGATTGCCTTTTAATCAAACATGGTTTTTTCTTGACAACATGCCTTTTATGCTGTATAATACAAGCTGACTTTAATGCTTTAAGTTCTTTAAAGTTATAGAAAGAAGACAATGTTCGGTAAAGAGGTGGGTTCATTTTGAGGAAAGAGAGATGCGGGAGATAATCAAGGAAGGTGGGGTGGTAATGTACCCCATCATCCTGTGTTCTATCCTAGCCTTGACTATTATCATCGAACGCCTTATCGTTCTTTACCGACTTCAAGTTAGCACTCGACGGTTTGTGGTTAGACTAAGAAAGATTCTCCCTCATGCTCATGGAAATCCTATGGAGGTGGCTGCCTTCTGCGAGGGATTCTCTTCTCCTTTAGCGCAGGTACTCTTGGCTGGACTTCTTAAGGCAAACCAGAGCAAGAGGGAACTCAAAGAAGCCATTGAATTTGCCGGTAGCCGAGCCGCTCAGAGCCTTGGAAGGTATTTAGAGGGACTGGCTACTATTGCCAAGATTACACCTTTATTGGGTCTTTTGGGAACAGTTGTTGGGATGATCAAGGTCTTTAAGAAGATTCTTGAAATCCAGATGGCTGGTGAGGGCGTGAACCCCAGCGCCCTGGCTGAAGGGATCGGAAATGCCTTAATCACTACTGCGGCTGGTCTAGGTGTTGCTATTCCAGTCATTGTCTTTCATCACTATTTAACCTCAAGGGTGGATAAGTTTGTTACAGAAATAGAGGGTCAATCTAATGAATTTGTAGACACTCTCTTCGTGGGCAAAAGGAACTGAAGGATGAGGTTTAGAAAGGCAGAACGTAAAGGTCCGGAGCTAGAGATAGCTCCCTTTATCGATGTTGTCTTTCTGCTCCTTATCTTCTTTTTACTCTCCTCATCCTTTGTCATTCAGCCAGGGATTAAGATCAAGCTTCCTCAGGCCGCAACCGCCGAATCTCAATCTGAGAAGAATATCTTCATTCTTATTGATGCCAAAGAGAAGATATATCTAAATGCTCGGCAGGTAGAGGGAAGAGAGCTAAAGACCGAATTAGAAAGGATCATAAGCGAAGGAGGGAAAAAGACGGCGATCATCCAGGCTGATGAGAAGGTTCAGCATGGATTGGTGGTTGGCGTGATGGATACAGCTAAACAGGTAGGCATTGAAAAGCTGGCTATCGCCACTCAGCCAAGGGAGGTAATACCAGAGAAGAAATCAAGATAGGATTGGTAACGACATAACAACATAACTTTCACCTGTTTTTACCTAATTTTAAAAAAAGAGGAGGAGGTGGGAATGCAAAGATTATCAAGACACCTACTCATCGAGTTGTTTGGATGTGATAGATCCATGCTCGATAACCTCGAAACAGTAAGGAGGATTTTAATTGAGACTGTTTCGAGGTCTGGGGCCACCAGACTTAAGGAGGCCTTTCACAAGTTCACGCCACAAGGCGTCAGTGGGGTTATCCTTGTAGCGGAATCCCACTTCTCGGTCCATACGTGGCCGGAATATGGTTACGCAGCATGTGATATCTTTACTTGCGGTGAGACAATCAAGACAGAAGAGGCTGTAAAATACCTGAAGGAGGAGTTTAGGGTTACTGACTCTAAGGTGATCGAGGTAAAACGGGGCAAGTTTGGATCTTTTGGGATGAAAAAGGCAGGGTAATGGCGGCGACGAGATGGTTTTTTATGTCCAACCCGGATGAGACAGTATACGGACTAAAAGGAAACCTTTTGGCCTCTTTTACCTCAGAGTTCCAAACTATAGAGGTAGTAGAGACTCAGGCATATGGTCGTTGCTTGATACTTGACTCCAAGATACAATCGGCCGAATACGATGAGTTTATCTACCATGAGGCGTTAGTCCATCCAGCAATGATTACCCATCCTTCACCCCAGCGAGTCTTTATTGCCGGCGGGGGAGAAGGGGCTGTCTTGCGCGAGGTATTGCGGCATAACACAATTGACAGGGTAGTTATGGTTGATATCGACCCACTAGTGGTTGAGGTTGCTAAACGTTATCTAGAAAGGTGGCATCGGGGTGCATTTGATGATAGGAGGGTTACCCTTATCTATGGAGATGCTCGGGAGTACCTTGAGAAGACCGGAGAGAAGTTTGACCTTATTGTCATCGATATCTCGGAGCCGATAGAAGAAGGACCAGCCTATCTTCTCTTCACGAAGGAATTCTATCTGATCGCGCGGGAAAGGCTATCCTCACCTGGCGCTATCGTTGCCCAGGCTGGAAGTGGAAATATTGCCCAAATCCTATGTTTTAGCAGTGTTTATAAGACCTTAAAGGGGATATTTAATGAGGTATTCCCTTATTGGGTTTTTGTTCCTTCCTATGTGACCACCTGGGGATTTGTTATGGCCTCAGATTCTTTAAATCCCCAGAGATTGACCTCAAGGGACGTCGAGACAAGAATCCAGAAGAAAGGCATTACTGGACTTAAATACTATGATTCAAAGATTCATACCGAAGGCCTTGAATTACCTGCTTATATCTTAAAAGCTTTAGAAGAGAGAGGTTGTGAGGTTCGGGATGAAGAACCGCTTACTTACGTTTGAAGATTCTTTTAGGGAGGGCGGAGGTTGGAACTAAACTACCCGATTGTAGATGAAGTAACCTCAGGTTTTTTTATACCCACGAAATTTACCCTTGTGGCTGGGTCCGCCGAGGGAAAGACAAAGTTGACTGCATTCGACAAGGCACTTTTATCAGCAGGTGTGGGCAATATGAATCTTCTCAAGGTAAGTAGTATTTTACCGCCAGGGGTAGATTACCAACCGAAGGCATTGGTTCAACCGGGTGCACCTTTACTCATTGCCTATAGCTTTGTTATTAGCGATCAAATTGGGGGGTTGATCTCGGCAGCGGTGGCTGTGGGGATCTCCTTTAAAGAAGAGTACGGTGTTATTATGGAGTTCTCAGGGGCCTGCTCTAAAGAAGAGGCTGAAAGGGTTGCCTTGGAGATGGTTAAGGAGGCTTTTGAGGCGCGTAATATGCCCTTAAATGAGATTCTTGTTAAAGGGATTGACCATAAGGTAGAACGGATTGGGTGTGTCTTTGCCGGAGTTCCCCTCTGGTCTTAGGAATGGCTCTAAGTCCTGTAAAGCCATTCAGCGAGGGGAGATCAACCTACGAGACTGCAAGAATAATCCTATTGGGTATTCCTCTCGATGTCACCGTATCATCCCGTCCAGGGACAAGATTTGCACCATCGGCTATTAGAGAGTCTTCATGGTCTTTAGAGGACTATAATTATCTTACCGATGAGGACATCTTAGAGGTTCCTTTCTTCGACTTGGGTGACTTGATCCTCAAAGGAGACCTGAACGACGGTCTTAACGAGATCCGGAGGGCCATAAGAGAAATTCTCAAAGATAAAAAGGCCCCTGTCTCTATCGGTGGTGAGCATCTGATTACCCTCCCCATAATTCAGGCTATGAAGGAGGTCTATCCTGATCTGCAGGTGATGATCTTTGATGCTCATGCTGATTTGAGTGATAGTTTCAGGAAGATGCCACTATCACACGCAAATGTCCTAAAAGGGGTTTATGATATTGTCGGTGGTTCAAACATGTACCTCTTTGGGACGAGGGCAGGGACAAAAGGGGATAAGGAACTCATTAAAAAGGAGATCTTCTCCTCCTATAGACCGCCTTTAACCACTGCCATAGAGGAGCTGAAAGGAGGCTTGAAAAACAAACCTATTTATATAAGTATAGATATGGACATCTTAGACCCAAGTAGTGCTCCAGGAGTCACCACCCCAGAAGTCTTGGGGTGGGGATATGAGCAACTTTACGAAACAATGAGAGGATTTTCTGGTCTAAAGATAGTGGGGGCTGATCTTACTGAGATATCCCCCCATTATGATATTGCAGGTACAACCAGTTTAGCAGGAGCTTCTTTGGTGCGGGAGATCCTCTTCCTACTGGCCAGATCTCTATAAAGCAAAGAACCGAGATTATGTTTCTTAACAATCGAACCTTCAATTTTTCATTCCTCATATCGATCTTTCTCCATATGATCATTCTGTCTATTCTCTCTGTATCCGTGATCTCTCCTTCTCTAATCAATTTGCCTTTTCGTGTATTTGAGGTGGAGATGATCTCCCCTAAAAGTCAGCCAGTAACCACTGTTTCTAAAGAGACAGTAGCAGTAAAGCTTCAGGCGGTAGTTCCTGTTCAGAGACAGATTGAGCCGACTCATCAGCCAAAGAAAGTGGCTACAAAGGTATTACGGAAAAGAAAGATGCTACCAAAGCTGCCAAAGATAGGCCAGATGGATCCAGAGCTGAAGATTACGGCTATCCTTGGAGGGAGAAGACGAATGGATGTTATAAAAGATTCCTCTGATTATGGAGCAGGTGAGGGGGTAAAACCTGGTCTCTTCTCCATAGAAGTCTCCCAACACCATCCCCTCTTTGAACGGGTAGATACCGGGGAGATGTGGGGCCAGGGAAGGGAAGAGAAGGCCTTTGGTAAAGACCCAGAGAAGATCGAGCCCTCCAGCCGGATGGCCATCGAAGGAGTAGCTAGACCGGGTGGCCTCTCATTAGAAGGTAAAGATTTAAGGAAGGTTAATTTAGCAGATCTTTCAGGAGAAATTGGGCAGACCTACTACCAGCTTGAGGGACCAGCTGGAATTGATAGGAGAGTTGTCTATCAAGAACTGGTCTCCATTCCCAGATGGGTAGAGGAGAAAGGGAAGTCTCTTCGGGGGAAGCTAAAGTTTTGGGTTTTGCCTAGTGGCGAAGTAGATCGGGTTTTGGTCGAAGAGACCTTTGGCTACCCTGAAATCGATGATCTAATCGCAAGGACATTCAGACGTTGGCGGTTTAGCAAAGCCGATAATGAATCTTGGGGTTTAGTCAGTATCAGAATACAGTTAGTAAAGAGATAAGATCAGAAGAATATTGGCCACAGGGTATACAGAAGTCACAGAAAAAGAGGAACCAACTCTCCTTAAAATCTTTCCGTGCTATACTTCTGTGAACTCTCTGGTTATAGTTTGTTACTGAGAAGTTGCTTATGAGAAGAAGGATATTGACAATCTTTTTGGTCATAATTGTCATACTTGGTATTGGCAGTTATCTCCTCTGGCAGCAAGACCTCTTATCCAAGAAGGTCAAGGATGGGATAGTGGATCTTCTAGCTGAGAGACTTGGTCTTGAGATGACTGTGGATAGAGTAAAAGGAGGTCTCTTAAATGAGATCATTCTCATTGATGTCTCTCTCAGGAATCCAGAAAAGATAGAAGAAGAGATAAATATTCAACAGATCTCTCTAAGATACAATCTCTGGAAGATAATTACTCAAAGAGAGGATATCTCTGGTATTCAGAGAATAGAGTTTGTTCGACCCATCTTGCTTGTATCTCGGAATAAAGAAGGGCGATGGAGCTGGCAGGAACCCATCGAGTATCTCTTTAAAGGAGAGAAGAGGGACTATCTCCCCCGGATACTCGTCAAGGATGCTCAAATTGACTTCCTCGATGAATTAACTGGAAATAGGATTCGATTCAATAAGGTCAATAGTTCAGTAAGTGAAGATCTCTCTACTTTGAAACTCAAAGATGGCGAGATCTCCTTGAGCAAGAGGGATAAACCTCTACGGGGAGTAAGTCTTCACCTCTCTTGGAGCAAAGAAAGACTCTTTGTAGGGGGTTTTAGTCTAAAGCCTCATCAGATAGAAATCTTCTTTAAGGGAGAGATTCCAAACCCAGAAGAGAAGAGGGTGCAATTTGAGCTGGTAACCAATACCTTCAGTCTGAAGAAGACTAAGGACCTCTTTGCAGAGAGAGAGATTAAAGATTATTTGGGCGGACTCGATCTTAAGGGTCAGTTTAGGTTTAAAGGAGAGCTCAAGTATCCAGAAGAGAAAGGACTGTTGTGTAATGGCGAGATGGTATTTACTGGAGAAGGAGTCCCTTCCCTTTTTGCCCGGATATCCTATCAAGGGGAGAGACTCAGCCTTTCGCCCCTTACTATTGATGATAGAGGCTCAGAACTTATGGGAGATATAGACCTTAGAGATGCCTCAGTAGATCTTAAACTTACTGCCTCAAGATTGGATATCCAAGCCTTATCTGTCTTTGTCCCTAGAAAGATCAAGTGGCCTTATCTTATGGATGGCGAAGTCAAGATTGCCGGTCCGATTAAAGACCCCCTGATCGAAAGTAGAGTAAGATTTATTCCAGACAATCCTAAGAGCAAGATAAGAGATATCGTAGTTGTTCTACTTAGAAAAGAGGGTGAGTTTCGGCTGAGATCCCTCCAAATCCACCATCAAAAGGGGACCAGATTCTCTTTGGAAGGGATCTTGACAAAGGGCAGGACAGAAGAGTTCTACGATGTAAATTTAGATGGGGATCTCTCTTTGCCTCTGGCTGAACACAGCCTCTCATCAAGGATTGGATTCAGGGGAGAGATAACACTCTTTGAACCTTCAAAAGATCATAGCAAAGTAGGAGAGGCAGCTTACGATAGCAGACGTCGTAGGAAGTGGAATCTTTTGGCAAGTAGGAAGGGGATGTCCCTTGAGGGAGAGGAAGATCTTTTGAGTCCCTATCTTACTGGAGAATTAAGACTTGCTGAGCTTTGTGTAGGAGGGGAGAGATTGGGGAGCTTTACCTATCGAATAGAGTATCAGAGGAAGGGCTTAAAGATCTCAACCCCTTCACCAGACTCAAGTGCCTGCCTTAGCGGCCGGATCGATTTCTCTCCCTTGAAGGTAAACCTGGATGTAAAGTCCAATAAGTTAGCCTTAAAGCCGCTTTCGGTCTGGTCTGGCCTTAAGGGGATAGATGGTCAAGTTTCAGGAATGGTCACCATCAAGGCTGAACCAGGCCAGAAGCCTCGGGTGGAAGGTAAAGGGATTGAGATAGCTATGCCCAAATTTCTCGGGGGATCATCGGGCAC
>DNCN01000079.1 GCA_003485015.1 bacterium | reverse complement strand
GGAGAGTCCACCCGGCCAGGCTCCCAACCAATCAGTGTGGAGGAGGAGAAGAGAAGGATCATCCCTGTAGTAGAAAGGCTCCTTGAGGAGGTAGATCTACCTATCTCTGTCGATACATATAAATCAGAGGTGGCTAAAGACTGCCTCAGATTGGGTGCCCATATGATCAATGACATCAGTGCCTTGAGGTTCGATCCTGAGATGAAAGAAGTTGTAGCTGCCTCTAAGGCAGCTGTAGTTCTGATGCATATCAAGGGGAGGCCCCAAGATATGCAGGAGAATCCCCACTATGATGACCTCATCGAAGAGATAACAGGGTATTTTAAAGAGGCGATTAAAACAGCCAAAGAGGAAGGAATAGAGAAGGAGCGGATCGTTATCGATCCAGGAATTGGCTTTGGTAAGACCGTGGCCCATAACCTCGAGATTATGAAAGGCCTTGATAAGTTTAAATCCCTTGGCTACCCCATCCTCATCGGGCCATCCCGCAAGAGTGTCATCGGCAAGGTCTTAGACCTTTCTGTTGACCAGCGATTGGAGGGAACTGCTGCCTGTGTTGCTACCTGTATCCTCAATGGTGCAAGTCTCATTCGAGTCCATGATGTTAAGGAGATGGTTAAGGTAGCTAAAATGTGTGATGCCATAAAGAGGGGAGAAGATTATTGTCCCAGTTAAGTAGTTTCTCTCTTTTAGATATACTCAAGATCTTTCTTGCCTTTATTATCCCTTTATCCTCATTAAGGGGATATGCTTTCAGATATCCAAAGAATTGGTCATCCTCATTGTTCCCCATTCATCTCTCGGTGGTTCTGGGCTAACAACAATAAACTGGGTGTTAGCTTATCGATGAACCGATTAGAAGTGTAGAATCTTCCTTTCTGGGATAAGATTGGCGTTATTCGTTATCAAAACGGTTAAAGGCTTGGCCCCTGAGGTTTCAATAAAATGAAGAATAAGAAGCTATTTGGCACAGATGGTATAAGAGGGAGAGTCGATGTCTGGCCAATGACCCCTGAGTTCATCCTGAAGATAGGTAAGGTTTTAGCCCATGTCCTCCATAAGGAGAAGGAAAGGAGGGTCTTTATCGCCAAGGATACCCGAAAGTCAGGTGATGTGTTAGAGGCTGCCTTGGCTGCTGGCCTAGCTTCAGAGGGGGTAGATATCCTTCTGGGTGGAATCATTCCCACGCCAGGAGTGGCTTACCTCACAAGGGAGTATAAGATTACCTCAGGGGTAGTCATCTCTGCCTCCCACAACCCCTATCAGGACAATGGCTTGAAGTTCTTTGGTCCAGATGGATTCAAGCTCTCTGATAGGACAGAAAAAGAGATAGAGGAGATGATCCTCTCTCGAGAGACCGATCTTCCTCGAATAACCGAGGGTTGGGGAAGGATCCAAAGAGATAGAGAAGCCAAAACCTTATATCTCGAATTCCTCAAGCAGACCATCCCTCCCTCAATAGATTTAAGAGGTCTTAAGGTAGTCACTGATTGTGCCAATGGCGCTCTTTCAGAGATTATTCCCCTACTCTTCGATGAACTCGGTCTAGAAGTTATTCCTATCCATTGCCATCCCGACGGAAGAAATATAAACCTATGCTGCGGTGCTCTCCATCCTGAAGGAGCAAGTGAAGTGGTCAAAGAGATGGGTGCTGATATAGGTTTTGCCTTTGACGGTGATGGGGATAGGGTAATCGCCATAGATGAAAAAGGTAAGATAGTCGATGGAGATAGGATAATGGCTATCTTGGCCAAGTCTATGAAAGAGAAAGGGGAGTTAAAAGGGGATCTCGTGATCACCACCTTGATGAGCAACTTAGGATTAGAACTGTGCTTCAGGGGGATGGGGATTAGTATGATAAGGACGAAGGTGGGTGATCGCTATGTGCTTGAGGAGATGCAACGCCAAGGAGCGGTCTTAGGCGGTGAGCAGTCGGGTCATATCATCCTTCTCAATGAGAGTACCACTGGTGATGGTACACTCACTGCCCTCAAGCTTCTCTCAACTATGACCTTCTCTAATACTCCTCTCTCAGAGCTAGCCAAAATAATGGAGCCCATTCCCCAGATCCTTCTGAACATAAAGGTCAAGGATAAACTACCTTTAGAAGAGATAGAAAAGATCCAAAAGGCCATTACTGATATAGAGAATGAACTAGGAAGTGAAGGTCGTGTGCTTGTCCGATACTCAGGGACAGAACCCCTCTGCCGGATCATGATCGAAGGGCTGAGTGAAGAGAGGATATCTCTTCTGGCCCATCAATTGGCAGAGACCATAGAGAAGGAGATCGACCATGCGGTCTTGGGTGTCTTAAATGAAACTCAAGATTGAACATCCATGGAATCTATCACCAAGAGAGGCCAAAATCTTACAAGAGGAGCTTTCTGAGAAGGTCTCTTTGAAACCTACATTCAACTCTTTTGAGGAGATAGAGTCCATTGCTGGATGCGATGTTTCATTCAATGATCAAAGAGTTATTGCCGCCGGTGTAATTATGAGCCTTGCAGGACTTCAGCTTATCGATAGGGTTATAATAATCAGAGAAGAAGAGATACCTCCTCCTTATATACCTGGATATCTATCTTTTCGAGAAGGGCCAATACTGGTTCAACTACTACAGGAATTTAAACTCCAACCTGATGTAATCCTCTTTGATGGCCAGGGAATTGCCCATCCGAGAAGAATGGGTATCGCCGCACATATGGGCATTCTGTTTGATGTAGCTACCATCGGTTGTGCCAAAAATCTCCTCTATGGCGAATATGAAAACCCTCTACTAGAAAGAGGTAGAAGGAGCCCTTTAAAAGATTCTACGACAAGTGAGATTGTAGGTATGGTTGTGCGGACAAGGGACTCTGTCAAACCAGTCTTTGTCTCACCAGGGCATAAAATCGATATGGGTCTTTCGGTAGAGGTTGTGCTGAAGTGTACTCCCAAATATCGCTTACCAGAGCCGCTCCGACTAGCGCATAGGCTCTCTCAAATCCACCATAGTTCTCAGAATTTTGCTTAACAGTAAGAATAAAGAATGCCAAGCATCTTTAGGCTTATTGAATATAAACAAGTCCAAAAACAGATTGTAATTTTTTAAAAAACATGAACAAGAAGAATATTTCATGGCTTAAAAAAGAACTAAATACCTGGCTTAAAGAAAGAATCATCACAGAAGAGCAAGCAGAGAAAATTAAGCAAAAATATGAAATTCCAGAGGAGAAGGGACTTGTCCCTTCAAAATTTATCGCAGCCATCTCAATCATTGGTGCAGTACTTTTAGGAGCGGGGATCATCCTTCTTATCGCTTCAAATTGGCAGAAGATACCAAAAGTAGCCAAACTCAGTATGCTCTTTGGAGCAATATTTCTGGTTAACCATTTTGGATACCATCTGACATACCTTAGAAATTACCCGAAGACAGGAAGGGGACTCTTGTTCCTGGGCTCACTCCTTTTTGGTGCGGGAATCTGGCTGGTTGCTCAGATCTATCATATAACCTCAAGATACCACAATGGAATACTTTTCTGGTCACTAGGAATCTTTCCTGTTGCCTTACTGCTTAAAGAGGTTCCAATCCTTGCCTTCTCTTCAGGATTACTCACTTTTTGGGGGATTTGGAAATGCATCGACTTCGGTACCCCAAATTACCTTTATCTTATCTTAATGCTAGGGATAGTTATTCCAGGATGCTATTACCAGAAGGGGAAAATACCTCTGTTATTGAGTATCCTCGGAATTTCTCTCTGGTTCGGTTTTGGCCCCTGTAGATGTTATCTTGAAGACAGCGCAGACTATCTAATTTTGATCTGTTATTCTCTCTTTGGGTTATTCCTATATTCTGTAGGACTATTACATTCTACTATTGAAAAGATTTATAACTTCCACCGAATTTATAGATCTATAGGAATTTCAATCATCTTTGGTTCAATTTATCTACTAAGTTTCAGAGGAATCTGTAAGGAGTTTGTGGAGACACTCAATGGCTTTTCCCCACTGCCATTTTGGATTATGATGGGAATACTCCTTCTATTGGTAATCTGTCTACTTCTCATACTTACACTCCTTTATCTTCCTGTTAAGACCAAAAAACCTTTCAATTATGAACTGATTTTGCTTTTAACTCTTATTATTCTAACTCTTTCGTTCCCAAATGTAATCTTTTATGGTTTAATTTTGAATATAATGCTCTTATTTATCTCTGTTGGCTCTATCTTTCTTGGGTATTATACAAGAGATGCACTCCTTGCAAACTTAGGTTTTCTATTCTTTGCAGTCCACTTCATCACAAGATACATTGATTGGACTTGGAGATATCTTCCAAGGTCAGTATTCTTCATAATTGCAGGGTCGATTCTCCTTTCGGGTGGACTGTGGCTTGAAAAGAGGCGAAAAAGAATTATTGAGAGAATAAAGGCAGATGGATAAGAAGGTCACTTTTTATATTCTTATAACATTCCAGATACTCTTCTTGCTTTTTATGGCTGGAACAAAGATTTACACATTAAAAATGGGAAAGAGGATTCTGCTTGAAGTTGCTCCTGTTGACCCAAGAGACATCTTCCGGGGAGAATATGTAGAGTTGAGGTATAAGATTTCGAGGATTGATATACCTGTGGTAAAGATCTTCAAGAAGAACGATATTGTTTATGTCACACTTAAGAAGGGCGAAAAGTTCTGGGAAGTCGAAACAGTAACAAGAGAGAAACCTCCTAAAGGAAGTGTTTATATGGTGGGGAAGGTTAAATATCATCCACGAGTAGAGCGAATAAATAAAATGGGAAATTTTTCCGATGTGAGCGAAATGGGTTGGTTAGAAGATAATTCCGAAGTAATTAAAAGGGTTGAAAGTCTCGATAGGTGGGAGTGCAAAAGGTGTAAAATTGGTGAAACACGTTATATCCCATTTGAGCAGGTGGATGAGAGATGGGTTGTAATTAGTGGTGCTATTAGTACAAGTCATACAGAGGTTATGGATACCATGGAGAAGCTTTACACAAGGGGAAGAATCGTAATAATTTCTGCGGAGGTACTCTCAATTGAAGAGAAGAGTATTATTGGAGTAAAATATGGAATAGAAAGCTATTTTGTCCCCGAAGGGAAAGCAGGAGAGATTGAGGGAATAAGAGCTCCAGCGGAAATCTCGGCTGAAGTATGTGTTGATAGATTTGGAAATTCA
>DNCN01000149.1 GCA_003485015.1 bacterium | reverse complement strand
TCTACCCCTGGCCTGAATCTACGAAATACAAAGAAGCCTTCGACTATCTCCGTTCTTATATGCCCAGATCTTCTGGCAACTTACTCTATTGGAGAATCCCAATGAGCTGGTCAGTAGTAAGTGAATTGAGGAGAGAGAGGATCGATGATTGGATGCTGGGAAAGATCATCCGTCTTGCCATTCAGGAACTGGGGGTTGACGAGTGGATCGCTTGCCGAGAGGAATTCTTGATAAAGATCCTGATCGAACATCGGAATCAATTTCACCGGATAAAAGATATCTTAATAAACCCTCAAGTCTGTGATTACATTCACCTCCATAGATTTGAAGATATCCTCTACTTTCATAAGGAGAGCTTTGAAGAACTCATCTATTGGCTCTTTGTTACTTCAATAATAGATCTTGTCTCTCAATCAGAGACCCAAAAGATACCCCCTGGTATCCTTGAGCGATATGAAACCACCCAGAGGTTCATCGAAGCGGCAGAGGGATCTAGATACCGTCTGAGTAGCCTGTTTACTTTACTCTCTTAAGCCATAACCCCACTCCCAGACTAAAGAAGAGGATGTTGGCCATCCAAGCAGCCAAAAAGGGAGGAACAACTTCCGCATAGCCCAGAAATTGACCGATACTCACAGTCCCCCAGTAAAGAAAGCTCACCAAAAGAGCAATTCCAAAACTGGCCATCCTAGTAATCTTGCGTTCTCTACGACCAAATGAGAAGACGAGTGAAATCCCGACAAAGGCAATGACCAGACTGGTCATCGGAAAAGAGAACTTAAGATGGAGATCAGTCATCTTATCTCTAAACCCAACTCCTGATCTTTTAAGGAGTCTGATGGAGTCCCAGAGCTCTAAGATAGTCATCTCAGCAGATCTTTCTTTTTCCAGTCCGAGAATCTTCCAGATCTCATCCGGTCTCTCCGATATCTCTCCAGATCTCACCTCGAATCTCTCTGGAGTCCCCTCCTCACCAGTTTCACCGAATCTACGAATGACCCCGTCGAAGAGAAGCCATTCTCCTTCTCTCCACTCTGCAGAGCGGGCATCTATGCGACAAATAGGCAATCCTCCTTCCCCAAGCTCAGTAATAGCCACCGTTTCAATCTGATTAAGCTCTCTATCGTAGACACCAAAATGGTAGATCCGCCCCCCCTCACCAAGAAGGCTTACCCCGTCCACCCTTATCTCTGGAACTAACCCCCTTATCTTCTCACGCAAAACCTTGGAGGCCCTAGCGTTGAATCTATTGGCAATAAACTCAGTCCAGAAGAAAGAGGTGATGCTTATACCAAGGGCGATAGAAAGAATGGGTAAGGCAAGGCGGATGAGACTCATCCCCGCAATCCGCATAGCGGTAATCTCGCCACGATAGATGAATTCGTTAAAGGTAAAGAGGGTAGCAAGGAGGATGGCGCAAGGCGCGATGATGGCTAGAATAGATGGAATTCGAAGACCCAGGTATTCAAAGACTATCGAGACAGGGATCTTCCTTTCGATAAAGAGCTTAACCATCCCTAGCCACTCGGTCAGGATAAGAATGCTGGTGAAGGTAATGAGGGTATAAATGAAGGACTTACTGAAACTTAGGATGAGATACCGATCAAGGATCTTCATTTATCATCTTCTTCAACCTTAAAAAGGCCACCTTAGGGTCCTCCGCCTTCAAAATGGCACTCCCAACACAGGCTATATCAACACCGGCCCCTTTTATCTCAAGAAGCCTATCCTCTTTTATCCCACCATCCATGCCGATTCTATAATGGGGTCTTGCAGCTCTAAGGACCCTGGCCTTCTCTAAAACGCCAGGAATGTACTCTGCCCCATAGAATCCGGGATTGACACTTAAGAAGAGCAGAGAGTCCACCTTGCCTAAGAGATCTTCAACCTGTTGAAGTTGCGTCTCTGGATTTATCGCTAGGCCTACCTCTAACCCAGACTCCTTTATCATCTCTATCACCATCTCGGGCTCCTTGGTAGCCTCAAAATGGAAGATGATCTTAAAAGCCCCCACCTCTTTGAATTCATCTATGTAGGTGTGGGGGGAGTTCACCATCAGATGGGCCTCCATCTTTAGGCTAGTCTCTATCCCTCGAAGATCACTGGCAGTGACACTCCTTGAGGGCACAAAGACCCCATCCATGATATCTATCTGGACATAATCGGTGAATGATTCACTTATCCTTATCATTTCGATAAGGGTCTCTCTATTATCAGTAAGAAGGGCGGGAACAATGATCATTAGAAGGCCTCCATCTTTTCTATTCTTCGCAAGTGCCGTTCTTCATTGGCGAATGGGGTTGTAAGCCAGACCTTGACTATCTCCTCGGCCAAACCTTGACCAACTACCTCTGATCCAAGACAGAGCACATTGGCATCGTTATGGAGTCTAGAGAGTCTAGCTGTAAATAGATCGTTGACAGTAGCCGCTCGAACACCCCTGAATTTATTAGCCGTCATACACATTCCAATGCCTGTGGCACAAATAAGGATACCTCGTTCCACTTCACACTTCATGAGGGCCTCTACTACAAGCTTTGTAAAATCTGGATAGTCAACCGAGCTTGTATCAAGAGAACACCCGAAGTCCAAGATCTCATGACCCTCCTCGCTAAGGATATTTTTCAAATAACACTTTAAATTAAACCCTCTATGATCTGAGCCAACAGCAATCTTCATCTTTCCTTCTCGATTTAACTAAAGAGACCTTACGGTTGATTATCTCTGCAACTTGGGGTGGCGAATATCCTTACCCATAACCATGAAGATGACGTCCTCGGCGATGTTGCAGGCATGGTCAGCAATCCTCTCTAAGTGGCGGGAGATAAGGATCAATTCTAAAGCCCGCTTAATGGTTGATGAATCCTGCATCATATAAGTCAAGAACTCTCGAAAGATTTGATCTTTGAGGTAATCTACCTCGTTATCCTGATTGAGAATGGCTTTGGCCAGTTTCGTATCTCTCTTTAAGAATGAGTTTAGACTCTCCTTGGCCATATTAGCCGCCATCTCACTCATTCTTGGGATATCAATCAATGGTTTTAATGGCGGCTCCTCAAGGAGCGGCCTTGTGGCATCAGTAATATTGACTGCTAAATCACCCATACGTTCCAAATCAGAGTTAATCCTTAAACCAGCGGTGATAAACCTTAAATCAACAGCCAAAGGTTGTCTTAGGGCAAGCAATCTAAGGCAAAGCTCATCTATCTTTATGTGGAGTCTGTTTACCTCGTCCTCCTTCTCCCTCACTACTGTAATTAAGCCTGTCTCCCGCTGGGCCAGGGCCTTGATCGAAAGACTAATCATCTCTCCCACCAGGGCACCCATCCTTAACAGTTGTTCCTCAAGTTCTCTTAATTCCTCGTCAAAATGTCTCTCCATCTTCTCCTTCCAGTCTGAGTCAATCTTAGCAGCTAATTGCTAATCATCCGAATCTGCCAGTGATATAGTTCTCGGTACGGGTGTCAGAAGGTGTGGTAAATATCTTTACAGTGCTTCCAAATTCTATAAGTTCACCCAGGAGCATAAACCCAGTCTCATCAGAGATTCGGGCAGCCTGTTGCATATTATGCGTAACGATGACAATGGTGTAATCTTTCTTTAGAGAATGTAATAGTTCTTCTATCCCTTCAGTAGCAATGGGATCCAAGGCTGAACAAGGCTCATCCATAAGTAGAACCTCTGGTTTAACCACAAGTAGCCGAGCAATGCAGAGCCGTTGCTGTTGTCCTAAGGAAAGATCAAGAGCCGAATTCCTTAATTTGTCCTTGACCTCATCCCAGAGGCCAACTGATCTAAGACTTTCTTCTGTCATCTCAGAGAGTCTATTCTTGTCTGTTTGACCATGCACTTTTGGTCCATAGGCAATGTTTTCGAATATCGAAAAGGGAAAGGGGTTTGGCCGCTGGAAGACCATTCCCACCTTCTTTCTAAGCTTAATAAGATCAATCTTCTTATCCATTATTTCTTGATCGTTTATCACAATTGAACCAGTAGTCCTTACCCCATCTATTAGGTCATTCATCCGGTTGAAGCATCGAAGCAGAGTAGATTTTCCACATCCAGAAGGTCCGATTATCGAAGTAATCATCCTTTCTTTAATCTCAAGGTTGACATCCTTTAAGGCTTGGAATCTTCCATAGTATAAATTCACACCTTCGGCTTTTATCTTTACCCCTGAACTACTCTCCTTTTCTCTCTCTTCCATGATCATCCAAACCTACCTGAGATGTAATTCTCTGTCCATTTATCCTTAGGGGGCAGTAAAGATCGTCTTTGTATCATCTATTTCTATTAACTCCATCATTGCTTCCTCCACTTTAGCCGTAGAGATAGGATCAAGGCCTGAGCAGGGTCCATCATAGAAGACCATTCCTACCCTCCTTCTTACCTCTTCTGGCTCGAACTTGTAAATATTTTTAGGCGATTATAAACCATT
>DNCN01000014.1 GCA_003485015.1 bacterium | reverse complement strand
TAACCCTTGGTTCAACGTACCAGTGAAGATTGCAAGGTGGAAATATCTTCCTTGATATACTTTTTGCTGAAACGTGAAATAGTGAAATGAATGGGAGTAAAAACATTCCAATTTTATCTTGACATTCAAGAAACGATGGTCTGTTTAGAGGTAAGACCATTATCCTCACAAAGAATTATTGGGGAAAAATAAAGAAAGATAACACAGAAATCCTCTTTGCTCCTGTTTATTATCTATAAGAGAAAAATGCCAAACGAAAAAGATAGGAAAATGCGAGTGCATTGAAGTAGTTTAATTTGGCCAACCCAAGATAGAAAGCCTTATGCCTTCTTTGGCCAATTAGTTCTTGACTTCGGGGCACTCCTCATCTATACTACCCTTTGTGGAAAGAGATGTCCTTAATGACTATCTGAGTATCGTTACTTCCTTTAGGCGATACTTAGAGATGGAATTGAAGAAGAGGTCTCCTTATCCCCGTCTGTTTCAAGACCTTAAAAGAGGAACCTTCTCTTCTTTTAAAGAGAGGGAGGTTAAAGGAAGAAGAGAGGATAGTTTTGGAGTTCTTGAAGAAGAGGTGGGGCAATGTCAGAAATGTTCGCTCAGTAAGAGCCGGACGAATGCGGTCTTTGGAAAAGGCTGCCTTTCTTCTAAACTGGTCATCATTGGTGAGGCCCCTGGTTACGAAGAGGATATAAGGGGTGAGCCGTTTGTGGGTCGGGCGGGAGAGCTTTTGACCAAAATGCTTGCGGCTATAGAGATTGAAAGAGAAGATGTCTATATTACTAACGTCATCAAGTGCCGGCCTCCTGGAAATAGGAATCCCCTGCGTGAAGAGATAGAGGCCTGCCTTCCTTATCTTTTACGTCAGCTCTCAATCCTTAAACCTTCGATCATCCTCTCCTTGGGTAACTTTGCTACCCAGACCCTTCTTGACACTAGTGAGGGGATTACTAGGCTTCGAGGAATGGTCCATACTTATCAAGGGGTAAGGCTCATTCCTACCTTCCATCCAGCCTACCTCTTGCGCAATCCAGACTTCAAGCGGGCTGCTTGGGAGGATATGAAGCTCCTGCGGAAGGAACTTCCCCAGATAGATGAAGAGTCTTAGGATCTATCTTTCTCTTTTGGTGGAATGATGAAATGTATTGAGGTCGTATTCAATCTTCCTATTGACAATTCTTTTCACTATCTTGTCCCTTCTTGTCTTGAGGCTTCAATAGAGGTAGGTAAGAGGGTTAAAGCCCCTTTCGGCCCAAAAGAACTCATCGGTTTTATCGCTGGCCTTTCGACGAAACCTTCAGGAAGACCTGGGTTGCGACTGAAGGAGATCATTGAGGTTGTAGATAAGACCCCTCTTTTGAGCGATCGACTGATGAGACTTGCCCGTTGGATGAGCGAATACTATCTCTGCCCCCTCGGGGAGACGATAGGGGCCTTCATCCCACCGGGTATTAATACTTCTAAACCTAAGAATACCACTTCTAAGATAAAGACAGATTTATCTACCTCAGCCTTAACAAATGTAAACTCTTCTAAACCTCTTTTGCCTACCTCACATCAGAAAGAGGTTCTCGAAAGGGTAAGAGAGGCCATTGGGAGGGGAGGGTATACCTCTTTTCTCCTTTATGGCATCACTGGCAGTGGTAAGACCGAGGTTTATCTTCAGGCTATAGAGGAGGTGATAAGAGGGGGTAAGGGGGCTATTGTCCTTATCCCAGAGATATCCTTGACCAAGCAGACCCTTGAACGGTTCTCAGATAGATTTCCTGGGAAGGTAGCTGTGCTTCATTCAGGGCTGACCCTTAGTCAACGAAGCAGAGAATGGAGAAGGATTCGTGAGGGTAGGGTGCATATCGTTATTGGTGCAAGAAGCGCTATCTTTGCACCTATGGAGAAGGTTGGCTTGATTGTAGTTGACGAAGAACATGAGACTTCATTCAAGCAAGATGAGACCTCTCCCAGATATCAAGGTCGGGATGTGGCTGTGATGCGAGCCAAGATTGAGGATGCTGTGATTATCCTTGGAAGTGCTACCCCCTCTTTAGAATCCTATTACAATACGAGGAATGGAAAATCTTCCCTGCTCTATCTTCCAGAGAGGATGGAAGGTCGGTCCCTTCCGCCAGTAGAGATGGTCGATATGAGAAAAGAGACAGGAGCCAGTGGTATTCTAAGTCGCGCACTCCGCAATGGCATAGAGACGGTCCTTAAGCGGAAGGAGCAGGCGATCCTCTTTCTCAATCGGAGGGGCTACTCGAACTTTCTCCTCTGTCGGGGGTGTGGACTGATTATGGACTGTCCCCACTGTAGTGTGAGCCTGACTTATCATCTTAAAGAGAAGACCCTCCGCTGCCATTACTGCAACTATACCCAGTCCGCACCGTCTTGCTGTCCCAAATGCAGCGGGACGAAGATTAGCCGCTTTGGTTTTGGAACCCAGCGGGTGGAGGAAGAGATAGGCCGGTTCTTTCCCCATGCCCGGGTCATCCGTATGGACCGGGATACCACCCGAAAGAGGGGATCACACGAGGCTATCCTCTCCAAATTTGAGGTGGGGGAGGCGGATATCCTTCTTGGGACTCAAATGGTAGCGAAGGGCTTTGATTTCTCCAGGGTGACACTAGTGGGAATAATCTCAGCCGATGTAGCCTTGAATCTACCTGATTTTAGGGCAGGCGAGCGGACCTTCAACCTTTTGACCCAGGTGGCTGGCCGAACAGGAAGGGGCTCCAAAGGAGGAGTGGTTATCATCCAAACCTATAATCCTGATCACTATAGTATCCTTATGGCCAAAGATCACGACTACGAATCCTTCTACCAACAGGAGGTTGCCTTTCGGAGAGAACTTGGATACCCTCCATTCAACCACCTGCTAAACCTTAAACTTGAAGGCAGGAATGAAGAGACCGTGATGAAGGTGGCTGATGATCTTTGTTGTAGCCTTAGAATAAGGAATGAATTTGGATACCAGATCCTTGGTCCGGCCCCTTGTACACTTTCGAAGATAAGAGGACGATACCGGTGGCAGATACTTGTCAAAGGCAAGAAGCCGAGTAGCCTTCGAACTCTGGTTCAAGAGGCCCTTTTGTCTCTCTCCATTCCCAGTCAGCTTAGACTGATTGTCGATATGGATCCGGTGATGATGCTTTAATCCATAAAAATGACCGAAGAAAGAGGAAGATGACCATCTTTGGAACAGGTATAGATTTAGTTGAGATAAAGAGGTTCGCTGATGTGGTGGATCGCTTTGGTGAAAGATTCCTAAAGAGGGTCTTCACCGAAAGCGAACTTGCCTATTGCCTCTCTCGACCCAATTTCGAGATGCATCTAGCTGCCCGATTTGCGGCCAAAGAGGCTGTTTCAAAGGCCCTGGGGACTGGATGGGGGTCTTTTTCGTGGAGGGATATCGAGGTAAACAATGATCCATCAGGTGCTCCCAAAGTCAATCTCTCTGGAGGGGCAGCGAAGATATTTGCTGAGTCTAAAGGGGAGGGGATGCTCATCTCTATCTCCCATACCAAGGATATGGCCATCGCTCAGGCGATAATTATAAAAGGAAAGAGGGAAGAAGGATGAAGGTAGTTACCTCAAGTGAGATGCAAAGGATTGACAAAGAAACCATCGAGGGTTATGGTGTTCCTAGTGTGGTCTTGATGGAGAATGCTGGTTTAGGTGTAGTTGAGGTGATCAAGGAGGCCTATTCCAAGGTTAATGAGATGGGGGTGGCAGTCTTTGCCGGTTGTGGCAACAACGGGGGGGATGGATTGGTTATAGCTAGGCACCTTTCTAATCAAGGGGTAGATGTTCGGGTCTTCTTAGTTGGTAAGGCCTCCCAGGTGAGTCATGATTGCGGAGTGAATCTTCGGATTGCCCGAAAGATGAAGATCCCTATCTCTGAGATAGCCTCAAAGATAAGTTTAGATCGGGTAAGACAAGAGTGGGAGGGGTCAAGGCTGATCATCGATGCTATCTTTGGGACAGGACTTTCAAGGGATGTTTCTGGGGTTCCTGCCGCAGTGATAGAATTCATTAACTCCCTTAAGGTGCCCATTATTTCAGTCGATATCCCGAGTGGTCTCTCTGCAGATACCGCCAAACCTTTAGGTATAGCAGTCAAGGCCACCGAGACTGTAACCTTTGGCCTTCCTAAGCGTGGTCTTATTCTCTTTCCTGGGGTCCTGTATGCCGGTAAGGTGACTCTGGTAGATATTGGTATCCCCCGTTCGCTCTTGCAGGATCCCTCACTCAAGACCAATATCCTTATGGAAGAAGAAGTAACCTCCCTTCTCCCTATTCATCTCCCTGATGCCCACAAGGGCGATTGCGGTCGGGTAGTGGTTCTAGCTGGTTCTGTGGGTATGACCGGTGCTGCTGCTTTAGTGAGTGAGGCAGCTCTGAAGATAGGGGCAGGCCTTGTCACCTTAGGCATCCCTGAAGGGCTCAATAGGGTGATGGAGGTGAAGCTTACCGAGGTGATGACTAGACCCCTTCCTGAAACACTGGGTGGAAGTTTGGCCTTGTCTGGATACGATAAGATTAAAGAGATGCTTCTTGATGCTGATGTCTTGGCTATTGGTCCGGGTTTGGGTCGAGAAAAGGAGACCTCTGAATTAGTCTGGCGGATAATCGAAGAGATGAAGATTCCCATGGTCATCGATGCCGATGGCATAAACGCCCTCAGCCTTAAGCCCGAGGTTCTTAAGAAGAGTAGAACAGGTATTGTTCTTACTCCCCATCCAGGGGAGGCAGCCAGGTTCCTGGGGATTAAGATTGCTCAGGTACAGGAGGATCGGATAGAGACCGCTAGATCCATTGCTCAAGATTATCATACCATCTGTGTCCTCAAAGGTGCAAGGACAATCATTGCTAGCCCAGAGGAGGTCTTTATCAACTCCACGGGTAATGTGGGTATGGCCTCCGGTGGGGTGGGAGATGTTCTCTGTGGGATGATTGCTGGACTTCTAGCCCAAGGACTCTCTTGTTTCGATGCTGCAAAGCTTGGGGTTTATCTACATGGGTTGGCGGCTGATCTATTGATTGAAGAGATAGACCCTGCCACTCTAATCGCTTCTGATATCATTGGTGAGATGTCCAAAGCCTTGAAGAGAGCAAAAGAAGTGAGAATACGGGAGAACTCATGGGTTCAAAGAAAGATCACTTTCTA
>DNCN01000016.1 GCA_003485015.1 bacterium | reverse complement strand
ATTCCCCTCTTTATAATAGACATCGATTATCCCTCCCAAGGCCTGACCTCCCTTGGCCGGGTATCCTCCAGCATAGAAGTCAACCCTCTTGATCAGGTCGGTATTGTAAAAGAGGAGCATTCCTCCCCATCGATACGGCCAATAGATGAAGACATTATCGAGTAAGAAGATTGTCTCCCAGGGGTAGCATCCCCGGATATACAACGCCCCAGAGAAGTCTCCTGGGGTAACAACGCTAGGCAGGGTCCTCAATGTTTCAGAGAGGTCATCAAAGAGAGAGACCGAAGTCGAGCTCACCATCTCCGAGGAGACCTCCTCTTTACTCACTATGGGCTCTTCCTTCTTTGGCCTCTTCTCCTTTATGACTAGTTCCTCGCCGACTATTATTGGGGAGGTATCTGTCTGGGCAGAGAGAACAGAAGGAAGAATAAGGAAGAATAAAGGCCAGGTCTTCAAGTTTAACATAAATTTCATCCTATTTTGGCAGGGGACTACCAAATTGGTAATCACTAAAGCTCCAGATAGTCTTGCTCTCTATCTTCTTGATAAGCATCCTCATCTTGCTCTCCAAAACGATCTCTTCGGGAACCCAGAAGCCTTCTATCTTAAAAAATCTCTCTTTCATCTTCACCTTAACAGAATAAACACCAAGATTAATAGAAGGTGTTTCAAGATCAACAAGGCAGATTGCAAAATCTTCTCTGTTTATCCCGATCTTTCCTTTGACTCCATCCTTGTACCCCTTCTTGGGAAAGACCTTAAGCAAATAGAAATCTCCTTCTTCACCAGCATATTCAAATCTATGGCCCTCCTTGAATACCTCATATATCTCAAATGGCCTCATAGGAGATTCGATCATTGCCTGTGCATCCTCTTTTTTAATAGTCCCCTTAACCTCATCTATCTTCTGGACAAATTCATCGGGTCTTTTGAATGAGACACTCCCTCTGGCAAAAATTGTCTCCTTTTCTTCTTCATCACCTATTGCCATCTCTGTTCTTACCCTTGCGGTATATGAGTCAAAGGCCTTCTCCTGCGAAGAGATAAATGAGGAGACACCCTTTAGTATCTCATCAACAGACATGGCCAGGCAGATATTTGAGAGGAACAAAGGGGCTATGGAAATGAATATTCTCAAGCAAACCATCATCTTCAACCTCGGAACCCTCACCTGTCTGGGCGACTCGCTAAGATTCATCTCCATTCTCCCCTATGAATTTAGAGATATAGTCAGAGATATGGATAATCTCACAGACCCTTCCCTTTATCTGGCTCTTCTTAATAAGGCCATAAGGAGGTTCGAAGAAGATGGGGTCATCCGGGACAACAACAAAGCCATCATCCCTTATCTCCTCTATCCTTCCCAGGTGCTCTGGACAACCACCAATCTCATAAGTCCAGATAGGGGTACTGCCTAAAGATGAAAGAGCGATGATGAATGCAAACTTCTTAATGTCCTCCTCCCCCACAAAGACGATAAGGTCGCCCTTATTAGGCCTCTTTATGAGATAAGAGATCTTATCCTTTATGAAGAGATCATCCTCCTTGATGGTCAGATTCATCGCCTCCCTATGAACCCTCTCTGTATCCTGCTGGAAGAGGAAGGTCTCGTTGAAGGAGACGAAGATGCTATCAAGGATGGTTCCCATAAGAAGAAAGAGAATAAGAACAAGGCATACCCTCTTCAGGGTAAATTTATAGACTACCCTGATAGCCATAATGAGAAGAATAAGGCTCCAGACAAGAAGGGCACACATAAAGACCGCAGAGATAAGAAAGAAGATAACCGGAGGTTCATAATATAGCAGACCAATCGTAAGGATTGTGCTAAAAATAGTGGGAACGGCTGTATATCCCCAAAGGGCTAAGAGGCTCCTTAAGTCTCCACAATCTGTATATCTTCTGCTTATAATGTGAATGACAAGAGGAAGGACGAAAAACTCTAAGACAACCACAAAGACCAGAAATATCTTAAAGATAGAAAACCTGACCTCTGTATCCAAAAAGCACGTAGGCAGAGAGATAAGAAGGTAGAGAAAGAACGAGGCCTTTATCCCTCCCTCCTCGCTTATTCTAAGAAATCCATCAGCTGGTCTTAGGATGACATCCTTTATGTTTTTTAATATCTTCATCATCTCATCACCTCTATAAGATGAGACACACCTTCTTGGCAATATATTCAAATAATCTTAAGTTTTGTGGAAATACGCCTATGATCCTAATGATGCCAAGCCAGACGATGAATGAGACCCCTCCTAAGGCTAAAGCCGGCTCATTCCAAAAAATATTGAGAAACTCCTCAATAAGGCCTGGTCTTTCTGTCTCCTTATTGAGTTTCTTATTGAGTTCTCTGAGGTAATCCTCAAAATCTCCTTTAGGTTCTATCTGTTTTAATTCCTTTATAAGACCAATTGTCTCCTTAAGGCCCTCCAGTTCGAGGGAGCAGGTCTTACATCCTTTAAGATGGGCTGAAATCCTTTCGTAATCCCTGCCCGAGATCTCCCCATCGAGATAGGTGCCAAGGCATCTTCTCTCTTTGCAACTCATCTCTTTAACCTCTTCCTTAAGATCCTTCTTGCAGCGTTCAGTCTGGACATTACAGTCCCAATCGGGCAATCAAGAATTCTGGCGGTCTCCTTATAAGAGAATCCCTCTATATCTTTTAGAATAATGCACATCCGATATGGCTCCTTTAGGCTGTTTATCGCATCCTTTAGGTCAGCCATCTGGAGTCTATCATCCAGATTACAAGGAGTGGCCCTTTCTTCCAGTTCGGCTTCCTCCTGCAGAGGAAACTTCTTCTTGGTTCTTTGAAGATAGTTCTTCGAGAGATTAACCACTATCCTCGAAAGCCATGTAGAGAAAGAGGCCTCAAACCTAAACTGAGAAATAGAGCGAAGGACTCTTGTAAATGCCTCTTGTGAAATATCCTTGGCCTCCTCATAATCACCAATTGTCTGATAAGCAACACTTATTGCCCTCTTCCAATGCCTCTTTACCAATTCCTCAAAGCAAGCCGTCTCCCCGGCAATATACCTTCTTATCAGAGAGAAATCATCTTCCACAATATATAGACCCAACTTCAACTAAAAATATTCGGATTATTTTAAGATCATTTTAAAGATAAAGGTAAGATACCAGTTTGGCCTATGCCTCTTTAAGGATTTATAAGAGTTCCGGTTAACAAGTATTCTCCTTTTCCTGCGTGTAGTTTATGGCTCGGATAGGGTAAGGGATTACTATACCCTCTTTAGTATAGCGTTCATGGAGCCTCTTGATAAATTCATGTTTTATCAGATACTGGTCAGCGAACTCTGTGGTCCTTAATACCACCTTAAAATTAATGCTAAAATCGCCGAAGGTATGATACCTTATGAATGGCTCAAATTCAGGGATCCCTCCAGGAATCTCCCTCATGACCTCTTTTGCCACCTCAACAGTTACCCTTTCTACCTCTTTTAGGTCACTGTTATAATGCACACCCAACTCCACTAAGACCCCCATCTCCTTATCCGGAAAATAATAGTTGGTGATAATAGCCTTGGTCAATTTATCATTGGGAACCAGGATTATATTATTGGGAAGCATCCTGATCTTGGTCGTGCGCCAGTTAATATCAGTAACGTAACCCTCTTCCCCAGACTCTAATTTTACGTAGTCCCCGATTCTGATCTGTCGGCTGACCGTGATGTAGAATCCGGCAAAGAGATTGGAGAGGGTATCCTGCAGGGCAAGGGCGACCGCTAGACCCCCTACACCTAAGGTGGCTAATATTGGAGTAATGGATATTTCGAGGGTATTTAAGATAATCAGAAATCCGATTCCAAAGATGACTATCCGGGTGATATTCTGGGTGAGATTGGTTACCGGAAGGATCCCCTCGAATCTGTCAGAATACACCTTTGTCAATCTTATGAAGATATTTGTTAAGACAAGGGTGGCAGATATTATCCCAAGTACAAGTAAGACCTTCCCTATAATATGCACTAATCCTTCGGGTAACTCCGAAATCTTAAGGGCAAAATATATACCCAGCATCAAACACCATATTACAAACGGCCCCTTAACTGCGCTGATTACTATATCATCTATCTGGGTCTCGCTCTTCTTCGCCCAACGCAAGAGCTTGTTAAATAGGGCTTTTCTCAAGATATAGCCTAAGATTAATACAAGCAGAAATACAACCAACGGCATAATTAATAACAGCCATTTCTTTGTCGAACTGATAAGGATCTGTTCCATTTGCGACCCTCCTTCTCATAGTTTTTTAAGGATAAGCGCACCCAAAAATGGGTGCTTTTAAAATACCTCTATCTCGTTTAATTCCTGTGCCTTTTATAAGGAAGACTTAGGGTAAACTTTTTTAGTCTTCATGTTACTACTGGATCATATTTGGTAGCTGTTTTGGGACTTTACTTTTATAAGTGGGCAGAAAAGCGGCTTAAAAGCGGAGCTATAATTGAAAAATCTTTCGGTTTCTGAGGTATACAACCCTCTCTCAAGGCAAATTTTCTGGTTTGTTTATGTAGAACGGAAAAGCCTTATCAAATTCTTAAGGAGGACAATCTCCGGGCAGATCACCACCCCACACTTACCAGAAAAATGGCAATTCTTCATTTTCACTCTCTTAGATTCTCCCTCCAGAAGTTCAGGATATCCTCTAGACTCTTCTCAAAGAGGATCTGGGGCTGCCAGCCAGTGGCTTGGCAAAACTTAGTGTTGTCTCCTACCATAATGGATATATCTGAGGGTCTAAATCGAGCTGGATCGACCTCTATCTCTACCTTGACTCCTGAGAGCTCAAGGATTATATCCAATGCCTCCTTAATACTATAGGCTTTGCCAGAGCAGATATTATAAACCTCCCCAGGGGTACATTTCTCTAAAGCCAGAGCATACGCCCTAACAATGTCACGCACATCGCTAAAGTCCCGGCTTGCCTGGAGATTTCCCACCTTGATGATCGGCTCCTTCTTACCCCTTTCAATCTCAACTACCTGTTTTGCAAAGTTTGAACAGGCGAAGACCGCCTCCCTCCTTGGTCCGATGTGGTTGAAGGCCCTGGTCCTGATGATCTTCATCCCATAGCTCATATAGTATTGGTAGCCTAAAAGATCCTGGCCAACTTTACTCACGGCATAAGGAGAAAGAGGCCTCAAGGGATTGGTTTCTTTGACGGGGAGTTCGTCAGGGTAGACCATGCCATACTCTTCGGATGAGCCGGCAATCTGAATCATTGGATCTAAGTCCAATTCGCGTATCGCCTCAAAGATATGCAGAGTTCCCAGAATATTTGTAGCTAAGCTTTCGGCTGGGGCATGCCAGGAGGTAACCAAAAAACTCTGAGCAGCAAGATGGAAGATCCAATCAGGTCTCACCTGCTCAAGACACTTCCTGACTGAGGAAGCATCCCGGACATCACACTCGATAAGATTGACCTTATCTATTAAATGCTCAATATTTTCTTTACGACTTCGCCAACGTGCTGTGCCATAGACTTCCATTCCTCTCTCAAGCAGATATTCAGCTAAATAGCTTCCTGTAAAGCCGGTAATTCCTGTAACTAAACACCTCATCTCTCTTCCTTCCCACTATTTGGGTTTATTTATGATTTGCTGAATGCCCTCCTTTATTGCCTCAACTACACACTCAATCTCTTCGTTCTTTAGCTCAGGATAGATGGGTAGAGATAAGACCTCTCGGGATGCCTCTTCGCTTATAGAAAAGTCACCCTCTCTATAACCAAGGTCTAGAAAGGCCTTTTGGAGGTGGAGTGGCTGGGGATAATGGATGGCTGTAGCGATCCCTTTTGAAGAAAGGTATTCTCTCACTCTTTCACGTTCTTTTACCTGGATGGTATACTGATTGTAGACATGGTAAATATCTTCCTCCTCATAGGGGGTTATTACCCCAGTATTTCTTAGCAATTCATTATAGGTCTTTACAACCCTTCTTCGAGCCGCAATCCATCCATCTAGATATTTCAGCTTTACCCTAAGAATAGCGGCCTGAAGGGTGTCTAATCGGCTATTGGTGCCGATGAGTGTGTGAACATATCTCTCTTTCGAACCGTGGACTCGAAGCATACGGATCTTTTCGGCCAGCTCCTCGTCATTGGTCACTACTGCACCTCCATCCCCGTAGGCCCCAAGGTTTTTAGCAGGAAAGAAGGAGAGGCAGCCGATATCGCCGATAGAACCTACCTTCTGTCCTTTATATTCTGCGCCAATTGCCTGAGCAGCATCTTCGATTACCCGTAGATTATACTCTTTGGCCAGTTCTATAATAGGATCCATATCTGCTGGCTGACCATAGAGATGGACCGGAATGATCGCCTTGGTGTTGGTAGTTATCCGCTCCTCAATCCTTGAGGGGTCGATGTTATAGGTCCTTCTATCAATATCGACAAAGACAGGCCTTGCTCCCAGAAGAATAATAACCTCAGCTGTGGCTATGAAGGTAAAGGGGGTAGTGATGACTTCATCACCTGGTCCAATCCCAAGAGCCATCAGAGATAGATACAGCGCGTCAGTTCCGGAGGAGAGGCCCACAGCAAATCTCGTAGCGCAATACATAGCAAGCTCTTTTTCAAATTGATCCACCTCTTCTCCAAGAATAAAGATCCCACTCTCTATAACCTCGAAGATGGCTTGGTCGATCTCTCCTTTGATCATATGATATTGGGCTTTCAAATCCAGTAGTGGTACTCTCATTTCGTTCCTCTTTAAGGACGACCGATGCTCTTGTAGTTAAAACCAAGCTTTCTCATCTCCTCGGGCTGGTAGATATTTCGGCCGTCGACTATATTGGGCCGAGAAAGGAGCTCTTTTATCTTCAAGAGATCCAGGTCTTTAAACTGAGGCCATTCGGTGAGGAGGATGAGGCAATCACTCCCCTCTGCTACTTCATAGGGATCATTACCATAAATGACATCCTCTAAAACCTCCTTTGCCCGAGGCATAGCTACTGGGTCATAAGCTTTGATCTTAACTCCCTCGGACTGGAGACCCTTAATAATCGTAATAGATGGAGCCTCCCGCATGTCATCGGTATTCGGCTTGAAGGCCAGACCTAGAATGCCAATGGTTTTATTGTTGAGATTCCATAGGAGTTCCTCAGTCTTACGCACAACAGCCATCTTCTGGGCTTCATTTATCTCTTGAACCTCTTTGAGAAGCTTAAAGTCGTAACCCACCTCTTCAGCAATCTTGATAAAAGCTAAAAGGTCTTTGGGAAAACAGAATCCTCCGTACCCACAGCCAGCTCGTAAGAAGTCTGGGCCAATCCGCTTGTCAAGCCCCATGCCCTTCGCCACAACCTCCACATCGGCACCAACCAGTTCACAAATACGAGAAATGGCGTTGATAAAGGAGATCTTTAAGGACAAGAAAGAGTTTGATGCATGCTTAATGAGTTCAGCGCTCTCAAGGGAGGTAATAACCAAGGGTGCATTCAATGGCTCATAGACCTCAACCATGATCTGTTTGGCCCGCTCACTCTCAACGCCAAGGACTACCCGATCTGGATACATAAAGTCTTCAATGGCTGAACCCTCCCGAAGGAACTCAGGGTTGGAGACCACATCAAAAGGATGACTATGGATATTATCTGCCTCAATTGTCCTCTTGATCCACTGACCTGTCTTTACCGGCACAGTACTCTTTTCGACGATGACTCGATAACCATCCATAGCCTGGCCTATCTCCCTTGAGACAGCTTCAACATAAGAGAGGTCAGCCTCACCGTTCTCCTTAGGCGGAGTACCAACAGCAATAAATATGACTAGTGACTCTTTTGTAGCCTCTTCGATAGAGGTAGTAAAAGAGAGTCTTTTCATCATGACATTATGCCTGATCATCTCTTCTAAGCCTGGCTCATAGATAGGAATCTTCCCCTCCTTGAGGGTCATGATCTTTTGAGAATCATTGTCACAGCAGACCACCTGGTGGCCTATCTCTGCTAAGCAGGTGCCACTAACCAAACCAACATAACCTGTTCCAATTACAGCAATCTTGACCATTTTTACCTTTTGCATAAACAACCTCCCTTCACGAAGAGAGTAAGCTAGAAACTACTTTACTTCTTCTTCATCAACTTCCAAGGATGGGCCTTTAGGTCCTTAGCCAATTCTCGTAAATCCTTGATGGTGCGTGATAGACTCTCAGCCATCTCTTTATCAAATAGTATCTTTCCAGCTACTCCTTCACCACTCTCTATCTGGGCAGTAATGTTTGCCAGTGATTCTGTGACAGAGATGAGTCGTTGGGAAATCTCCTTAAGATTGCCCAGAGTCTCTTCTATATCATCACCCTTACCTCTAAGGCCTTTATCCAGTTCATGCAACACCCTCTTTAATCGAGGGGCAGTCTCCTGTATCTCTACCTTAAACTCCTCGCTGGCCTCTCTGAATTCCTTTGAGGAGTTACGAAGCTCTTCTATGGTCTTAGTGACGTTTTCCCTTAAGGTAAGATCAAGATTCCGACTAAAAGATTCTATGTGATTTAAAATCCTCTCTATACTCTCAATGATCTCGTTTCTGCCCAAGATTCCATCCAAGGCCGTAATTACCTGCTCTACTTTCTGAACCACAACCTCACCCCTAGAGAGTATCTGGCCAATTGAGACTGGATCCTGGCCGATAATGATCGCCCCACGTCCAAGACAGGGTCGGTTAAGGTCACCCATGGTCAAAGCGACATATTTTTCACCAATCAACCCCAGGGATTCGATGTTTGCTTCAGCTCCCTCATGGATCCGAGCATCCTTCTCTATCCAAGCTTCAACTACGATCTTTCCGTCTCTGACCCACATCTTCCTTACCTCTCCTACCTCCATACCGGCTAGTCTCACAGGTGAATTTATGTCTAGACCAGCCACATGGCTGAAGAGGATGGTCAAGGTATATCCCCGACGATGGAAACGTATACCCCCTGCAAGATAGATAAGTACGGCAAAAAACACCAATCCGATAGCAACCATCAAGCCTACTTTGAAAGCGGGAATTGACTCTTTATCCATTTTTAACTATCTCCGGTAATCGGCCCCTCGGATGATCCTATAATGAATTGCTGAACAATCGGGTTTGGACTTGAGCGTATCTCTTGAGGGGTTCCAATCTCGATTATCTCTCCTTTATGGAGCATCGCTATTCGATCAGCGATATCATAGACACAGGCCATATCGTGGGTGACAACCAAAGAGGTCAAATTGAGCTCATGTTGGAGCTTGCGGATGAGCCGGTTGATACCTGCAGACATAACAGGATCAATACCTGTTGTCGGTTCATCATAGAGGAGAACTTTAGGATTTGTACAGATAGCCCTGGCTAAAGCCACCCTTTTGCGCATCCCACCAGAGAGCTCAGCTGGCATCAGGTGTTCAACCCCTTCCAGGCCGACCAGAGAGAGCCTCTCTTTCACCCTAAGAGAGATCTCCTCTTTAGAGAGTTTTGTATGTTCAGAGAGGTAGAATCCAACATTTTCAGCAACTGTCATAGAGTCGAAGAGGGCACCACCCTGAAAGAGCATTCCAAACTTGAGACGAACCTGGCTTAATTCCTTCTCATTTAAGGAGGTAATCTCTACTCCATCGATAAAGATCTCTCCCTTATCGGGTTTCATTATACCAACGATCTGTTTCAATAGGATACTCTTACCACAGCCAGATCGACCGATGATAACCATAGTCTCACCCTCTTCAATTGTAAGCGTGACCCCTCTTAAAACCTGGTTTTTATTAAAACCCCTCCAGAGATTAGAGATGGTAATCATTTTAAGGAAGCATTAAGGTTAGAAAGTAATCAGAAACCAGAATAAAGATGGAAGAGATGACCACCGCTGAAGTAGTTGCCCGACCAACCCCTTCAGCACCACCTTGGGCATCTAATCCACGTTGGCAGGAGACAACGATGATGATTATTCCAAAGAAGAGGGCCTTGGTCAATCCACTCAATATATCTTCAGGATCAAGCCAGTTGGTAGTGGCGTCGATGTAAAGACTAGAGCGGATGCCAAATCTAAAGACCCCCATAAGATACCCGCCCAATATGGCCACAAAATCGGTAAAGACTGTCAGTAAGGGGAGCATAACTATTGCCGCCAGAAATCTTGGTATGACCAGAAATCTTATCGGGTCTACAGCCAGGGTCTTTAAGGCATCGATCTGTTCGGTCACCTTCATCGTACCAAGTTCTGCAGCAGTGGAGGAACCACACCTTCCTGCAACAACGATGGCGGTAAGCACCGGACCCAATTCTCTGGTCACTGAGGTGGCAACAACGCTACCCACCCATGATTCTAATTCGAACTGTCTGAACTTATGATAAGTCTGAACCGCTAAGACCATACCCGTGAATATAGCCATGATACTAGTCACAGGGAGGGTGTTAATCCCTATCTGGACCATCTGATCAAGGATACTCTTTCCCCGCCAGGGAGACCTAACTACTCCTATGAGGATCTGCCAGAAGAGCAGACTCATCTCTCCTAATGTAATTAGAAAAGAAGAGAGTCTCTTTCTCATTCTTCTGTCCTGGTCAGGTTTTCAAATTTCGTGTATTCTTTAATGAAAGTCAATTTTACTGTACCCGTTGGACCATTTCGCTGCTTGCCAATAATAACTTCAGCTATTCCTTTATCTGCTGCACGTTCAGGGCGATAGAGCTCTGGCCGATAAATGAAAGCTACCAAGTCTGCATCCTGTTCTAATGCGCCAGATTCTCGAAGATCTGAAAGCTGAGGTCTGCGCTCTCCACCTCTTGTCTCTACGGCCCTGGAGAGCTGGGAGAGGGCGATAATCGGGACATTAAGTTCCCTGGCTAACGACTTCAACGACCTTGAGATATCAGAAATCTCTTGTTGTCTTGACTCACTCTTTGCTGGCCCCTGCATCAATTGAAGATAGTCAATGATGATGAGACGGATATCATGACTTGCCTTAAGCCTCCTTGCCTTAGCCCGAAGTTCCAAAATGGAGATAGAAGGGGTATCATCGATATATATCTCTGCTTCATTCAGGACTCCAGCTGCCGTGGTCAGCTTTGGCCAGTCGGTCTCTCCCAGATATCCAGTTCGAAGTTTGATGGCGTCTACTCTGGCCTCAGAGCAGAGTATCCGCTGAACAAGCTGTTCCTTGCTCATCTCTAAGCTGAATATGGCCACAGGAGCAGGCTTAGGTTTATCCCTTTTGGCACCCACATACTGTGCAATATTTAGAGCGAAAGAGGTCTTACCCATCGATGGACGGCCAGCAATAATGATCAGATCCGAGGGTTGAAACCCAGAGGTCTTAATATCGAAGTCGATGAACCCACTTGGTATTCCAGTTATAGCCCTCTTGTCTTTATAGAGGGTCTCGATAGCTTCAAATGTATCATAGAGCATCTCTCTAAGAGGCACAAAATCCCTGGATACCTTCCGTTGGATAACACCGAAGATCAACCGTTCGGCCTGATCCAAGATCTCAGATGCCTCCCCTTCCGCCTGATAGGCCATATTCAGAATAGCCGTCCCAGCATTGATCAAGCCTCGAAGAACAGCTTTCTCCTTAACGATCTTCGAGTAGTAGTCTATATTGGCGGCACTGGGAACTGAGTTCAGAACAGTAGCCAGGTAAGTTGCCCCGCCTACCTCTTCTAATTCGCCTCTTTTGCTCAATTCTTCGGTTAGGGTAACTAGATCTACAGGTTCATTCCTATCGAAGAGATTCAGGATAGCTGTAAATATCTTTCGATGGGCCTCTCGGTAGAAGACATCTTCGGAGATCTGCTCGACGGCCCGAGTAATAGCCTCCTTCTCCATTAGCATTGCACCAAGGACACTCATCTCCGCCTCTATTGACTGGGGAGGAACCTTTCCAAGGACAATGTCTCTACCTAACTCATTCATTCCTTAATCACCCAAAGCTTGATCTTAGCCTCTACTTCGGGGTGGAGCTTAACACCGATAGAATAGATACCCAACTTCCTTATCGGTTCTGAAAGATCGAGTACTCTCTTATCAATATTTATGCCCTTCTCTTTTAAGCCATTGGCGATCTCTTCCTTCGTGACTGCACCAAAGAGCTTCTCCTCCTCCCCAACTGCTTTGGTAATGGTTAACGAGATCTCTTCTATCTTTTGGGCGAGCCTTTGAGCAGTCCGGAGTTCATGCTCCCTATGCCTCTGCTCTCGTGCTATCTCCTGTTCTATAGCTTTGAGATTAGAAGGAGTTATCTCTAAGGCAAATCCTTTAGGAATCAGAAAGTTGCGGGCATAGCCACTCGCTACTTTTACTACCTCATTCTTACAACCAAGGCCTTTAACATCTTCCCGCAGTATCACCTCCATCTCCTACCTCCTTTTAAGTCTCATTAGGGGTTTTGATAGGCTTGAGTCTTCGGAAATCGAACCAGGTGTCAAAGATACCAACAAACATGACTATCTTGAGCCCTAAGATAAGAACAAAATAAGCTAAGAGTTTCACCATTATAGGAAGATTGTATTTATTTAAAAAGAAGGTTGCTATGCCCAATCCTACCACAGCATAGAGAGCTTCAAAGGTACACCTGATGTTTAAGCCGATAATATATAGGTTCTTTATTTCCTGCCACTCCCCAACTAGCATCGCCATCCAACCTAAGATAAACCCCCAGACGAGGATATCTGGAATCCTCAGGATAGAGATTGGAAGGGGTCTTACTAACTGATAGCCCATACTGCCCAAGATAACCCTGGTTACTTCATAACTTAAATAAGTATAGATAAAGGCACCTAAGATGAGCATGGCAGGGGTAAGAAGGGAAAGCCTTAAGATAGCCGAGTTGCAATAATCCTTCATCTGCTCTATGTCTTTCAGGGAGATCTTCTCCTGGGCCTCAAGGGCTGAGAAGTATTCTTTAAGGTAAGTAATTAAGCTGCTTATGGTTCTAAAAGGGGAATAGCCTAACCTCTGGAAGAAGATTATCTCAAACCCCAATATCAGAAGGAGGACTATACCTCCTATTAGAACTATCTTCCCTGGTGAAAACCCTTCTCGAATGAGTCCACCCAATAACAGACCAAAGGTTCCTACAGAAAGGAGAGTGAGCATTGATGGTAGCTTCAGAACAAAAGATAGGACAAAGGCCATAAAGGCTATAGGAAGTGTTATCAGCAGGATGTATTTAAATCCATATCGAAGAATGCCTAAAACAATTGGTACAGGACAAAGAATTATACCAATCGCTCTTACCACGGGTATACCAACAAATAGTATCTTCTGAATCAAAGATTCTGGCATTCTATTTGACTGTATAAGGAAGCAAAGCCAGAAATCTGGCCCGTTTAATGGCTGAGCCGAGTTGACGCTGATGTTTAGCGCAGTTTTTGGTAATTCGCCTAGAAAGGATTTTTCCTCGCTCGGTCAGGTATTTCTCTAAAATACTAACGTCTTTATAATCGATGTTAGTTGTTCTATTAAGACAAAAACGGCAGGGTCGTTGTCTTTTATCTACTCGGTAAGCCCTCTGTCTCCCTTTAAAATCCATTCCCTCCTCCTTTCCATGCTAGATACTTAGGCTAGAGATTATTAAAAAGGAACTTCTTCTTCCTCTTCATCAGTGATGATGGGTTCTCCGGGGGGTCCTTTGACCCCAGCTAAAACTTCTCCTTCAGATGGTCGACCTCCAAGGAATTGGACTCGAAAGGCCATAACCTCAATCCTTGAACGTTTTTGTCCATCAGGGGTCTCCCAACTACGGTGTCGGAGCCGACCCTCAACCAATACTGAGCGACCCTTAGAAAGATACTGGCTACAATTTTCGGCCTGCTTCCCCCAGACAACAATGGGGATGTAGTCCACTTCCTCCTTCCGTTCACCACTAGAGGTGGTATAAACTCGATTGATGGCTAAGCCAAACTTGGCTACAGCTGATCCACTGGGGGTGTACCTCAACTCTGGATCATGGGTCAGATTTCCAGCAACGATCGTGTAGTTTACACTAACCATCTTTAATCTCCTTGTTTTTGACAAGCAACCTCTTTAGTTTCAGTCCGGATGAACATAAATCTTAAAACTTCATTGGCCAGCTTAAGGCTTTTCTCTAATTCTCCAACGAGGGCCACATCAGCTTGGAGCCTCAGAAGAATATAGTATCCTTTCTCCTGTTTTCGAATGGGGTAGGCAAGTTTTCGTAGACCCCATCTATCGGTCTCTGTGATTTCCCCATTGGTTTTAATCACAATAGAGGCTACTCTATCAAGAAGATTGGTTATCCCTTCCTCTTCTATATTTGGATCAAGAACCATTGTTAATTCATAGTGATTCAAGAGCTTCTTCCCTCCTAACTTGATCTTTTAGAGATTATAAATTATTTAATATACCACATCTATCCTCATTTTGACAAGAAAAAACATTTACAAATTCGCCTGATGACCCCACATGG
>DNCN01000035.1 GCA_003485015.1 bacterium | reverse complement strand
GCAAGGGAGATATTCCATAAAGGCTTATAGTTTAAATAGCCTTTACCAAGAAGAAGGGTAGGGATGGGCTCTGAAGAAGGCGTTAACTGTAGGGGGTGAGGTGTGGCAAAGAGAAGAAAGAAGAAGAAAAGGGATAAGAATAATCTTGTCCTTCTTTTAATGGTACTTATTCTTTTTATTGGCTTTGGGATTATCTTTATAAAGTATCACTTAATACCGAAAGAGACCCCTTCTCCCTCCCCAGCACAACCTGATACAACTTCTCCAGGTATAACCCCTCCAACCAGAAAATCCTTGGCATCACCAAAAGCTCCATCCTCTCCAAAGATACCCTCCAAGGTAGCCATTATTATCGATGACTTCGGCTATAACCTCAACTCCACAACCCGAGGATTGATTGAACTCGACTATCCCATCACCTTAGCTGTTCTCCCCAGACTTTCCCGTTCTAGCGAGATAGCCCTTTTGGCAGAGTTGAGCGGTAAAGAGGTCATTCTCCATCTGCCTATGGAACCATGTGGTTACCCTGATTCTAGTAAAAATCCTGGGCCGGGTGCTATATTCTGCAACCTTTCTGAAGATGAGATAAGGAAAAGGGTAAAGGAAAATTTTGATAGCCTCCCTCAGGCTGTTGGCTTGAATAACCATATGGGTTCAAAGGCAACCGAAGACCAACGGGTAATATCAACCATTCTGGAAGAAGTAAAAGAGAGGAATCTCTACTTTGTAGATAGTCTCACCACGAAGGATTCTTGTGGTTTAAAGGTGGCTCAAGAGAAAGGGGTCAAATCGGCTGCAAGGAGTATCTTTCTTGACCATAAAGATGATCCTACGTACATCAACGGTCAATTCGATCGACTCGTCAGATTGGCCCACAAGGAGGGAAGCGCTATCGCCATCGGTCATGTCCATTCGAAATCGATCCTCAATGTCCTCAAAGAAAGACTCCCTCAACTTGAAGAGAAAGGAATAAAATTGGTCTTTGCCTCTGAGGTAGTGAAATAGTCCTTTCAGTAGTAGCCCTTTTTTTAAAGATGAAGACTTACCGCACTATCCTATTCTTTCTCTTTCTCCTCCTATTGGTATTAGCTGGGTGCATCACCCCGCTAATGATGTACCGATACCGTGATCTCTACCGCGGGCCAGTTGAAGAACTGGGGGAGGGGGTAGATACAACCGGTCTTAAAGGTAGGGTCATTGTCCTTGACCCAGGCCACGGCGGTCCAGCTCTTGGTGCTGTGGGACCCAAAGGCCTTACAGAAAAAGAGGTCAATCTCTCTGTAGCCCAACACTTGCGAGAGATGCTCACCTCTTATGGAGCCCATGTTGTCCTTACCCGCGAGGGAGATACTCGGGCCGTTCAAGATCCTAAGGCAGGAAACAGGGCTGATCTTGAGGCCCGAGTCCGGATAAGTAACGAGGTTAAGGCTGATCTCTTCATCTCTCTCCATCACAATGCCGATGCCATACCAGGGAGCAAAAAGAACGAAGTCGAGACCTACTATGCCATTGAAGGCGGGAATGCCTCCTATGGTCTAGCTAAATGTATCCATCGACATCTGGTAAGAAGATTGGGCATCAAGGAGAATAGGATCATTCCCGGTAATTTCGCGGTTCTAAGGGGGAATGAGGCCATTTCGGTTCTCCTTGAACCTTCATACCTTACACACGAATTTGTCGAATACCGGCTGAGGAGTGAAGAGGCCAGACGACTTGAGGCTACTGCCATATTCATGGGGATAGCTGAATACCTCTCAAAAGGCCTCCCTCAACTTGCAAGGATCTCCCCAAATAATGAGACTATTTCTACCGCCTTTCCTCAGATTACTTTTGAATTCAAGGATGATCCCTTGGGTAAAGGCATTGACCCATCCACTATAAGAATGGAACTTAATGGTAAGGTTGTAAGATGCTACTTTAAGAAAAAGGAAGGTGTGGCTATCTTTACACCAAGACATCCTTTGGAGAATGGACCTCACTCCATAAATATCCAGGCTAAAAACTACAATGGTAATATCTTAAAGCCAAAAAGAGCCCATTTTATAGTTGACCTTCCTCCAAAGACGATCGGATTTCTACCCGCGCTTTCGCAGATTCCTCCTGATTGTCTTCTCCCCATAGGTTTAGAGATTTCTCTCCGGGATAGATATGGACACTTGGTCAATGATGGATGGGAGGTTAATATCGAAGTAGATAAAGGAGTAGTTTATCCAACTGTAGATAAAACCAAAGATGGCAGAGTAATTGCTTATGTAAGACCCAGCGAGGGGGACCATCTGATAACCGTAAGTTGTGGACTAACGAAGGAAAGATTCGTCTGGTCTAGTAGCAAGACAAAGGAGAAGATCACTGTTTTATACCTTAAGGACAAAGTGACTGGATCCCCTATTGAAGAAGCTAGGTTAATATCCAGTGAGGATCTTTACTCATTCAATAGGGATGGCTATCTCCTTATTGAGGACCCGCCGCCAAAGGGGACAGTCTGGGCGAAGGGGTACTCTCCTTATCCCCTTGACCTCTCTTCTAATGATGAGTTTAGCGAACTTGAGATCTTCTTAGAACCGGCCTTTAATGGGATCCTCTTCAATAAGGTTGTGGCCATAGATCCAGATTTTGGAGGTTTAGAGTCAGGAGCGGTTACAACTGATGGTATCCGAGAAGCGGATCTCAATCTTGAGGTAGCGAAATTCTTGGCCAGATACCTTGAGGAGGCTGGTGCCCAGCCTATACTCACTAGAGAGAGTGATACTACCCTCACCTCATTTGAGCGGCTACTCAAGATAGAGAGATCGGGTGCGGATATTCTGGTGATCATTGGTCATAACCAGAGTGATCTGACTTATACTCAATACTATCCCGGGAGCAAAAGAGGAAGGCTCCTTGCCACATCTCTCCATCGATTTATCAAGAGAGGGATTAAGGATGGAGGAGTGATACCCATAAGAAGATATCTCATTACCCACACGAGTATGCCCGCGGTCTATGTCCACCCATCTGGCCTTAAAGATCTCGATCCAGTTTGCCTTAGACTTGAGGCTTATAGCATCTTCTCTGGTCTTTTAGGATACTATCTTGGAGGGGGAGAGGATGGGTTCTTTGAGATCTCTGGTTTTGTCAAGGATCGAGAAGGAAGACCCATGGAGAATGTTATCGTCATCTTAAATGGCATCTTCCAGACCCAGACCACAAGAGACGGAGGATATCGACTCTATCTTCCAAAGATGGATTCAGTTACCTATAGACTCCACTTTGCCAGGGCGGGATTTACACCCAAAGAGATTGATCTTAAAGAGCTGGAGAGTGGAAAGATGGATATTGTGTTAGAATAACGGAGGATTGAAAGGATTTATTTTAATGACGAGTCAGGGATGAGTACGCTAGAGCGTAGAGGAATAGATCAATGGAAGAAGTAGGTAACTTGATTAGTGGGAGAAAAGGAGAGATATTATGGTAAAAATAATTAATAATCAGGATAAAGTTTTATTTTTTATTCCAAATAAGAAAATATGGTGTTAAACATTTTTGATATAGAATCGATAATATATATCGAGATCGTAAGGGATTGATGTATTTAAATTATTAAATTAATAGTAAAAAGGGGAGGAGATTTTTCGGAATGTAACCCTAAGGAAAAGGTGAGTTGTTAGAGGAGAAGGTCACCATTTGCGAGTCAGATTTGATAAGGAGATCCTCTGATGTAGTAAAATAAGAAGCTTATTGCCGAAGGATTATATCCTTTGGTGGTAAGCTTTTTTTGAACCAGATAAGATAAATTTCAAAGAAGAGTAGTGTCAGCCTCGAGGGTGGAATTTACTTCTT
>DNCN01000061.1 GCA_003485015.1 bacterium | reverse complement strand
ACACCTCTCTCCTGCATCGTTATTCCATAGAGGATATCTGCAACCTCCATCGTTCGTTTATTGTGAGTAATGATTAAAAACTGGGAAGTCTGGTTGAATCTCTCTATCATCCGGGTAAATCTCACAATGTTAGCATCATCCAGGGCAGCATCTATCTCGTCTAGGACACAGAAAGGTGAAGGTTTAGTCATAAAGATGGCAAAGAGAAGGGCTATAGCAGTCATGGCCTTCTCTCCCCCAGAGAGTAACGAAATATTCTGTAGTCTCTTGCCAGGCGGCTGAGCCACAATCTCTATCCCTGTTGTTAAAGGATCTCCCTGAGTCATAATAAGATCTGCTTTTCCTCCTTCAAAAAGCTCTTGGTAAACCTGTTGGAAGTTCAACCTTATCTCTTCAAAGGCGGCCAGAAAAAGTTCTTTTGAGGTCTTGTCAATCTGCTCAATGATTTTTTGGAGATCCTCTTGGGCAGACAAAAGATCATTGCGCTGACCGTTTATCATCTCATATCTGGCTTTCAGCTCCTCATACTCTCTTGGTGCCATTAGGTTAACCTCCCCCAGACGGAGCAATCTATTACGAAGCTCTTCTAATCGAGCGACCGACTCATCAAACTCAAACTCCTCATCTATAGGCAGAAAAATCTCTTCGGGAGAGAGTCCATACTCCTTTCTCAGATGTTCGGCAATACCCTCCATCTTTACTTTAGACCCAGAGACCTCAAGCTCAAGTCGGTAGACCCTTTCGCTAAGCTCTTCTACTCCTCTATTTCTTCGGAAGAGCTCCTCTTCCTTAAAGGCAATCTCCTCTTCTATCTGGTTATAATCGAGTCGTACCTTAGAGAGGTTCTCTTTCTTAAGATCCCTGATCTCTGCTAAATTATCTGTCTCCTTCTCAAGGGAAGATATCTCCCTTTGGATCTCCCCTCGTTCTTTCTGAACCCGACCCAAACTCTCTTTTAGATGAGATTCTTCCCTTTTCAGAGAGAGGGATAATTCATCGAGTTTGGCAATGCTTTCTGTTAAGGCGTCAATCCTTTCTTCAAGCCCAGCAAGATCCACTTTTAGCTGGGTGATCTCAAGACTTTGTTCTTTGACAAGTATCTGGTGTCGATCGGCCTCTTCCTGGAGCTTGGAAATGGAGTTTTGTTTTTGACGGGTGGCAAGAACGATCTCTTTCTGTACCTGGGTTGACCTCTCGATCTCCTCTCTAATCCTATTCAACTCCTTACTCTGCAACTCTTGCTCCTGGTTTAAATTATCAAGCTCAATCCTGTTTTCCTCTATTCCCTCTTTAATCCGCTCGCACTCCCTTCTTCTATGAGAACAGGATACCTCCAAACGCTGGGCAAGCTCCCTCTTTCTACCCAGTTCCTCTTTGAGGGCCTTCAGTTCCTCATCTTTGGCGGCCCGTTCTTCTTCCAGACCTGCTAGATGAATCTTGAGATCTTCAAGTCTTTGGGAGAGATCTTTAAGGAACTGCTTTCTCCCCAGCAACCCGAAGCCCTTGGACTTCTCGCCTCCTCCACTCATCACCCCATTGGTATCAAGGGTGTCTCCTGAAAGGCTCACCAGTCTTAGATAGGCCCCTTCTTCTTTAAGAACCCCTGGTGGTACCTGACTTATTTCATTTACTAGATAGGCATTGCCCAGGAGATAGAGAAAAACGGGCTGAAGCTCTGGCTCATATTTAACTAAGTGTAAGAGTTGACCAATAACTTCAAGGCCATCCGGAGCTAGCGGCAATAATAGATCTCTCTTCAAATCTTCTAGGGGAAAAAAGACTACCTTATCCTTGCCCCCTTCCTTGAGATATCTGATAGCAGTAGCTGCATCTTCAGCCCTCTTCACGATAACTGCCTGGAGATTTTCTCCTAAGATAGCCTCAATGGCAGCTTTATACTCGACGGGAGCATCTAAGAGGTCTGCGACCACTCCTAGGATCCCCTTGAGTCTATCTCCAGCCGTAAGGATAGCCTTAACCCCAGGAGAGTATCCAGCAAACTCTTTTTCCAGTCGTTCTAAAGTATCAAATTGGGCTTGGCCGGCCTGAAGTTCCGCTTTTAACGAATCGATCTCGTTCTCTAAACCAAGGAGATTCTCCTCTTTTTCAAAGATATGGGCTTCATGGTGGCTCATCTCCTTGAGAAGACATGATAACTTCTCCTCCTCGCAAGAAAGAATCTCTTCTTCTTTGGTCAGTCCCGCTAGGAGCCTCTCCTTACTTTCTAATGATTGGTCTTGCTCCCTGTATAATCGGTCAAGCTGGAGCTTAGTATTCTTCTCTTCAGTCCAAAGGGTGGAGATTCGATTTCGGATCTGGGCGGTCTGGGATAAGAGTTCGATCACCTCCTCTTTTCCTGAGTTGATATCGACCAGCCATCTTGCTCTCTCTTCATCTAAGGAAGCAAGTTCCTTCTCTTTGGCTAGTAATTTCTCTCTCTTCATTGCCAGTCGCTCTGCCCATCTTCTCTTGGCAAACTCCTCAGCCTCCCTCTTTGAGGCCAACTCAACGGTCTTTATCTCAATCTCTTTCAGCTCTCTATCTATTCGGGTTATCTCTGAACAAAGATGATTCTTCCGTTCGACGAGTCGAATGCTCTTAGCGTTTATCTCTTGAATCTTGGCGGTGAGATTTTGGAGTGAATCATTGAGCAAGTTGAGTTCCTCTTGGGTAGCCTTAGCTTTTGACCTTGCTTGAGCAAGCTCAAGGGAGAAAAGAGTGATCTTCTCCTTTTTCTGATTGAGCTCAGACTTCAAAACCTCGAATTCTCTGAAGTTCTCTTCAGATTCTGACCTTATCCGCTGGTGTTCACTCCGTCTCAATCTTATCTCGAGCGTCTTCATCTCCTCCTTAAGCATCTTGAATCGCTCGGCTCGTCTCTTCTGCTGATATAAGGAGTCCATCTGACGTTTAATCTCGCCCAGAACATCCTCAAGGCGAAGTAAGTTCGATGAGGTTGTCTCTAATTTGTGAAGGGTGGACTCTCTTCGAATCCGATATTTCATTATCCCGGCTGCCTCTTCAAAGAACGACCTTCTCTGTTCAGGTTTAGAGTTCAGGATAAAATCGATCTTGCCCTGCTCCATCAAGGAGTAGGCATGACGGCCTATCCCTGTGTCTAAGAATAGATCGGTAATATCCTTCAGTCGACAAAGGGTTTTGTTGATCAAATATTCACTCTCTCCTGAACGGAAGAGTCTCCTTGATACACTCACCTCTTCAAGATCCACAGGCAAGACTCTGCGGCTATTATCAAGGGTTAAGGTGACTTCGGCCAGGCCAAGAGGTTTGCGACCTTCGCATCCACCAAAGATCACTTCGTTCATCAACTTTGTTCTAAGATTACTTGGATTCTGCTCGCCGAGGACCCACCTTATGGCTTCAACCACATTGGATTTACCACATCCATTAGGTCCGACGATGGAGATAATATTCTCTGGAAATTCAAAGACAGTTTTATCGGCAAACGATTTAAAGCCGAGTATTTCTAGTCGCCTAAAGAACATAAAAGTCCCTTCTAAAGATATTCCATTAAGATAGGCAGATTTTAGAATTATTCTACTATTAAAAACAACAACTGTCAATACAAAAAGACCCTATTCTTCTTGACAATTCAGGAAATATGAGTAGAATGTTTATATCTTCAAGGAGAGGTAGAAAGTGAAGAGTGTAGTTTTGCTTTCCGGCGGGCTTGATTCAACGGTCTCTTTCGTTAAGGCAACCGAAGAGACAGAGGTTACCCTTGCCCTAACCCTCGATTATGGCCAGAGGGCAGCCCAAAGAGAGATTGAGGCCTCAAGGGCGATCTGTAGAGTCTATGGGGTTAAACATAGACTTATTGAACTTCCCTGGCTAAAAGAGGTTACCACAACGGCTCTGGTCAATAAGGGAAGAGAAATTCCAACCCCTTTTGGGAGAGGGATTGATCGTAAAGAATCTATTGAGGCAGTGTGGGTTCCTAATCGTAATGGACTCTTTGTAGCTATTGGGACTTGTGTTGCCGAGGGACTGGGGTGTAATCTTGTTGTGGGTGGTTTCAACCGAGAGGAAGCAGAATCATTTCCAGACAACTCCCCCGAATTCATTGAGGCGATGAATAAGGCTCTCTGGTATTCAACCCTTACTCATATTGAAGTGATCAGTTTTGTTCTGCACTTAACTAAGGCGGAGATTGCCTCTTCTCTGATTGAACTTGGTGTTCCTTTAGGGTATACTTGGTTCTGTTATGAGGGTGGCGAGAAGATGTGTGGGGTATGTCAGAGTTGTCAACAGACCATCATAGCCTTTAAAGAGATAGGAAGGTTCGACCTTATTCAGCCGAGACTATCTCAGTAAGAACCACCTGGCCTTCTGTCCCTCTGGCAAGGGCTTCATATATCTGTTTAAACTCCTTGTAATCAGTAGTATCTACCCGAGCCTTCTTGTCTACCTTCCTTTCAGTAAAAGTGATTACCCCATCTTCAAAGGCATAGGCGTGGGTATAGTCAAGCCAGTCTGTCTCTATGGTGATCTTAGGGGGAAAGTGGTCTACTCTGAAGTTAGGTGGAATCTTGATCCAGACCTCATCGAGATACTCGCCTTCCGCATTAAGTTTTAATGGATAAATCCTATCTTCCTTTGAGACCAGTCTTGCCGAGATTCCTCCAAGCTGTGGAATCAGATAGTGTTCGCCTGCTAAGAGGAGATAGCTTGGACCTTCAAACTCCATCTCGAGTTCTAAGGGGCTATTTAGATCCTCAAACTTACTGATCCTATAATCAATAAGTCTTCCCCCAGGGGTAAGGGCATTGATCATCTCCTGGAGTGCCTCTTTTACCAAAGCCGGTTTGGTGGAGATCAGCCACTCTCGCATCTGTTGTTCATAAAAGCCTTTGAATCGGAGGGCCCTCTTGCCGGCTATGCTCTTATCTTCTTTGATGACCATCTCAGTCTTTCTCTCAAAGAGATTATGTTTTGAGGGGAATACCGGGATGGAAGTAATTTCATAGGTATCATCATAGAAGATGAGCACCCCTCTTCCCTGAGCAGATAAGGGTAGATCGCCAAAGGAGACCGCCCTTTGAGTGGGGTCGAGAAAGATGAGTCTTCCTTCTATTTCGACACATCCCAAGGCATGGTTGAATACCAAGGATGCAAACTCGGCATCCACCGGCCAACTTCCTTCTGTGGTAATAAGAACAGGATATGCCTTCAGTCCAGCAGATCTTAGCATTGAGACAAGGAGTATGGCCTGATCCTTGCAATCTCCATATCTATTTTTAAAGGTCTCTATTGCGGAATGGGGTTTAAATCCGGCCTCGCCATACTCAACAGCCACATATCGAACCTCTTTAGCACAGAACTCATAGATTGCCCTTGCTTTTGCCCAATCGTCACTTGTACCATCTAAAAGCTCCTCTATCTTCCTTTCCATTTCTTCATCAGTTAGGAGTTTATCCTCGTACACCGATTTCCACCATTGATAGATATCTTTCCAATCCTTGAAAGAAGAGATGGCAAAGTAAGGTATTGCCTCAGCATAAGGAGGCATAAACGGTTCATCGATGATCTCTGGAGCCTGGCCAAAGTTCCAACGATAGTATACCCAGCCATCTCTTTCTTCTTTGATCGGATTGAAATCGATCTCTACTCTGGTGTAGCCAGGATCGTAGCCTTTGGCCCTAAACTCATATCCCTTGGGAAGGACGAGGGTAAACTTCTGGTGAAAAACCGGTTCCTGCCCCTGAAGTGGAAGGATGTAAGAAAAGTCCTTCTGATTAAGGAGTTCTGTAATTTCCCACCTTGCCTTGTAGTCAATGATACAGTCATCCTCTACTTCAGGCATAGAGATTATTTTAGTCCGAACGTTTGAGTAAAGCGGGTAATCAAAATATTTGACCACATCTTTGACATCTCCTTCTTCAATTTCTACTACTTGACCATTGGGTTTAATCATGCGGGCATAAAGGAATTCCGCCTTCTCTCGGATAGACTCGTAGTCAAGACCTATCTCGGCATAATCCTTACCCCGCTCATTCAGGATCTTTACTACGATATGCGATTCATAAGTAGCGGTAAAATCTAGGTTTATCTTAAATTGTTCATCGTTTAAGAGAATGACTGCACCTGCATTGGGAAAGTCTTGCTGAGTGGGGGCATTCTTCACCAAGATCTTAATCTCTCTATCTTCAGGTCTGGTAAGACCTTGCTCTAGGTTGATCTCAAAGATCCGCTCTTTAACCAGAGGGAGGTAATCGATATCGTTGATCTTAGAATATACCTCCAAGGCCCTATCGAAGAGATTGAGCATTTCGCAGGTCCGTCCATAGCAGTAGAGGATTTCAGGGTCGATGGTGTCCTCAATCTCCTCGAAGATAGAGAGACTAGAGAGGTAGCTCTCGGTCTTATAATAAGAAAGGGTCAGTAATCTGAGGATTTCAAGATCTCTTCTTCCTGCCCGGTAGAGGGGGACCAACTCTTCGATCGCCTTTTTATAATCTCCATGCTCAAAATAGAGTCT
>DNCN01000068.1 GCA_003485015.1 bacterium | reverse complement strand
ATTTGAAGATAGGCTCGCCGGCGCCTCATTTAAGAGGAATAGATCAATATTGCCTCCCAAGATCTCTATCAGATTGGAATAGATCTCGTCCTCCCTTCTTTCATCCTTTAGATAGAGGGCAAGATCGAAATCGGATTCATCCATCACAGAGTCTTTTGTTTGAGAGCCGAATAGAAAGCCAAGGATAACGTTTGGTTCATTCCTGAGGTATTCTTTTAAGCCTTCAATTTTTTTGTCTTCCATTCTATCTTCAGCCATTATCAGTCGTCTTTGGCCCTTTTTTAGGCTCATTGCGGAATATAGTGGGTAGGAAGAACTAATATAGATATGTTGCTTTTGGATGAGGTAATTCCCAAATGCAACAGAGAGATTATCTCACAAAACTATCAGAATTTCAAGGTTTTTTATAAGAATAAAGATATCGATGAAGCCATATTCGCCTTAAAAAATGGCATGTGACCTCAAAAACAAGGGAAAGCTACTATTAAAGGGAGGGAGCAGGGAAGCTTATTCTGGATTTGATTTATAGGAGTAATTGCTGCCTTTGCAGGTATAGTAACTGTGACCATAGGCTTTGCCGTCTGGGATAGGAGGACTGCCGTTGCCCAGCTATCCAAAGGAGCAGAGAACTGGAGGAGAGGGAAGAACGGATTGAGAGGGCACTGAGGAATTTTGTGGATAAGGAACCAAGGTTTGTCGAGGCAATGAAGTATGCGGGGTTATTGTAAAGATCAGGTAACTACCAAGGTTCAAGATTCAAAGTTTAGGTAGTTACTATTTGAAGAGCTTATCGAGTAATCTCTTGGTCTCTTCTTTTATCTTCTTTTCGGCTTCTTTCTTAAGCCTTTCTTCTTCCTCTTTTAGCCTTTCCTGGACCTCTTCTTTTAACCTATCGACCTCTTTGGTCACCTTCTCCTCGGACTCCTGCTGGATCTTCTCGGTGATATCCCTGGTAGATAGCCTGAATCTTGGGCTTGAAAGAGTCCCGGTTAATTCATAGCTTACGGATAATCTTCCTTCTTTATCTTTTAAGAGGGATGAGACCTCACCCCTGACCATATCTGATAGATCCTTTGATAAGATGGAGGTTCCCAAAAGGTTTAGCCTGCTGTCTAAGGAGACTTCACCACTGGCCCAAATATCCATATCCCGGCCGCTGATCTTAAAATCGGCTGTCTTAATTACCCCATCCTTTATCTTTATCTGGGCGCTTAGGCCCTGATATGGGATTTCTCGCTCCTTGCTGATGCCCAATAAATTTAGAAAGCCCTCCTTAAGGGGGAGTCTTCCCCTCAGTCTCCCATCATTCAACCTAATATCACCTACAGCAGTCAAGTTTCTCTTCATCTGGTCAAGCTCAACCCCCTGTCCAGAGAATGAGATGTCTGCTGTTAAACGGCCAAATACCAGATCTTTTACCGGCGTTAAATGGCTTAACATTTGGTTGACCGTTACATCTGTAATTCTACCGGTAAATTCGTAGGTCGGTATCTTGGCCAGGAGCAGCCGTCCTTGACCACCCAAGGAGCCATCATAGAGATTTGCCGTTAATGAGGGTATCTTCAATTCATTATCTGCAAATTTCACCTCGGCGTGCACATTACGGTAGGACTCCTTGAGATAGATCAGTTCAGAGATGTCCAATGTACCAATAGCAACTAAATCAGTCTTTTCCTGAACGTCCGGTCTTTTCTCTCTCTTTTTGTAAACGGCCAGCAGTTCATCTATATTCATAAGTTTGGAGTTTAAGGAAAACCTTATCTCTGGGGATCTTTGGAGGTTTTTGGCCTCACCAGAGACGGTGAAATCCGAGCGGCCGAATTTGGCACTGAGTCTTTGTGTTGTCAGGCTCTTTTCGGTGAAATGACAACCGCCAGATAGTTCGAGGATCCCATCGAGTTGGTCAGGCTTTAACCTGACGTCATTCAGGACTATGTTGCCGGTGACAGCGGCCTTTTTGAGGTCATTTAGTTGTCCGGCTATCTCAGTCTTTAGATCAACCTTACCCGAAAGGATGCCTATCTTAGAAAGGGCATCTTTGGGAAAGAACTTTGCCACCTCTATCAACGCAAGATCATCTCCCTTGACTGTCAACTCAAGGATTGCTTTTGAGCTCGGCTCGATTATTCTGCCCGAGGCACTTAGCCGTAGTCTGTCGGTGAAAAGAATCAGCCCGGGCACAACTATCTCTCTCGGGTTGAATCTTACTTGTCCACTGATATTTACTGGTTCGACCAGATCCTTTCTCTGGAAGGTAATTGTCTTAAGTTCTGCCTGGCCGTCATAATCGAGGTCGGATAGACTCTTTAACGAGCCTTTTGATTTGACCTGCAGGCTAACAATACCTTTTAAGTCTGTGGCATCAAGTTCAGGATTTACAGATTTTTGTATAAACTTCTTTATCCTCGACAGCTCTATCTCTGGCCAAGAGACATTGAAGGCTATTCTATCAAAGTCCTCTATTGTACCCGAGAGGTAAATCTGCATCTCTGAAAATATTGCCTTTAGACTATTAACTGTTAGTTTATTCTCTTTGAGATTGCCAGAAAGATTATAATCTAAAGACAGTTTTTCATCTTTTACTAAAAGCAGTTTATCTTGCCAGGAGACGCCCTTTATCTGCAGGTTGCCCTTGGAACTGAGTCTATCTTGTTCTTTTTCCACTTTTAGATCTGTATCTAAGGTTTTGATTGAGAGTTGGGGGGGTAGGAATTGTTTGTAATACGGCCCGAAGATCAATACCGGAAAATCCCTGCAGACAACCTTAGTCTGAACATCTCCGGTGGTAATGTTTACCTCTCCTGCGGCCTTTAGTTCTTTACCGACATTAAATTTAAACTTAAAGGGTTTACTTGGCGAAAAATCGGTTATCTTAAGATCTATTTTATCCAGGCCAATTTCTGTGCCTGCCTTCTTATCTTGAAGGGTGATCTTTGCCTCTTTTATGACTAATCTTGAAATCGAAGATGGTCGGCCTTTTCTCTCCAAAAGATCGCGGCAACTTAAAATACCCTCTTCATCCCTGATTACGAAGAGCCCTGGTCTATCTATGATCATCTGGTTGATAACCGGTCTCCTGGCCAACAGAGATTCTATTAGTTTATGCCTTAGATAAAGCTCTGCTGTTTGCAATAGCGGTCTTTGACCGAACTTCTCTTTGGGATAGAGGACCACGTTCTTTAATTCTGCCCCACGGAGTAAATTAACGGTCAATCTCTCTATCTCTACCTTATGGCCCAATTCTTGCGAGACCTTTTCTACCAATAGATTCTTGAGTTCTGGAGATTCAAAGGTAATAAAGAATAAGGCAACTACAGCGGTTAAAAGAACTACTGCCAGCACTAACACTATCTTTAATATTCTCTTCATCGGTCTATCTCCTTAAGGATAGCCTGAGTGTACTCTAACTACTACTAACAGGGTCAGGGCTTTACTTTTACTATTTATCATTTATAATCCTGCTTATTGTCGTGTAATACAACCCAAGATAATCTGCAACCTCTTTCTGCGCCATAAGATTATGCATATCTATAACAAAATAACGAGATTAAAGCTCTGACTCCACTTTTTTATCTCAAAGAACCTATCCCACCTCGTAGGTGGGATAGGTTATCAAAGGATTTTAAGCTCAATATCGGTAGGAACGTGTTTAACATTTTAGGTGGCAACTAGCACCGCATAGGTAACCCTCTAATGTCGATCTTGTAGCAGGGCATAGGTAACCCACCTGCCTTATTCTTTAAAAATATCTGTTACAATCAATCTCAAAAAGGGGCAGTGTAAAATATTTTCTG
>DNCN01000132.1 GCA_003485015.1 bacterium | reverse complement strand
CTAGACTACACACCTCCTCCTTCAAAGAATTTTTTAAATTAGCACTCTAAAGGCGTAAGTGCTAAAATGCCACCGCTAAAATACCATACTTATAACTAATTTGTCAAGAAAAAATAGATTAATAGGGGGATAAGACCTGCAGGACAAATCTTTCTATGTAGATATTTATTATTTATTTTCTGCGGAAACCAGAAGGAGGAATACCTATCTGTCTTCGATATTTGGCTATGGTCCGTCGGGTTACCCTTAGGCCTTCGCTACTAAGCATTTCGAAGAGTCTCTGGTCGGACAATGGCTCTTTATGGTCTTCCTTTAGAATAAGCGTTTTTATCTTCTCCCTGATGCAGCCAGAAGATATCTCCTCTTCTCCGTCTTTGGGCCCCTGGGTGAAGAAGAACTTGAGAGGAAAGATGCCCCATGGAGTTTGAATATATTTATTAGCCACAGCCCTAGAAACGGTCGATTCATTTACCTCGCACATCCTAGCTACTTCTCTCATCCTCAATGGGACAAGCTTAGACGGACCGAATTGAAGAAAAGACCTCTGTCTCGTAAAGATCGCTTCAGTAACCTTACATAGCGTCTTCTTTCTCTGCTCAAGGCAATTCAGAAACCAGACTGCCCTCTTCATCCTCTCTTTAATATATAACTTACTCTCTTCATCTCCAACGTTACGCAAGAGAATCTCTTTATAGTAAGGATGGATCTGTAATTTGGGAAGCAATTCTTCGTTCAGCTCAACAATAAAAACCCCCTCCACATTTTTGACAATGATATCTGGATTAATATACACTGGGTTTAGATCACTATATAGTCGTCCTGGTTTGGGCTCGAGAGACTGGAGGTGTTCAACCAGTTTCTCAACTTTCTCCACCCCAATGCCCAATGCCCGGGCAATCTTACTGTAGTTTCTGTTCTGGACCTCTTCAAGGTGGTGGCTGATGAGTCTAACAAATAGAGGCTCCTCCTTATCCCAGCCCAAGCTCTTAATCTGAATGAGCATGGTTTCAGCAAGATTCCTAGCGCCTACTCCTATTGGTTCAAGATCTTGGATATAAGCAAGAACCCTTTCTACCTCTTCGGTCTTCACCCCACAAGATTGGGCAATATCCTCAGGTGAGGATGCTAGGTAACCATCTTCATCGATACTATCAATGATGATCTCTCCCAAGGCCATCTCTTCTTGAGCGAGAGGAAGGATCCGGAGTTGGGAAAAGAGGTACTCATGCAACGAGAGGTGTTTAGAGATGATGTATTCATAATTGAAGGGTTCCTCTTCCGAGGTGGCTTCTGTCCTTTCAGGTACTTTACTCATCCCCTCAAGGTAACTGTTCCAATCTATCTCTTCTTCCTCTCTATCTTTCCCGGTCTGATCCTCTTCTTCGCCACTCTCCTCTTCCCCCTCCTCTAGTAATTCTAAAAGGGGGTTCTCCTCCAATTCGATCTCGATTACTTGTTTTAGGGCAAGCATCGGGACCTGAAGTATCTTAACAGATTGTTGCATCAGGGGGGCAAAAAGAAGTTTCTGTTGTTGCTTTAATTCTAACTTCATCTCTCTTAGCTAGCCTCGATGTCTTTATGGATTGCCCGGGCTGCCTGTTTTCCTGCGCCCATAGCAGAGATGACCGTAGCGGTGCCAGTAACAATATCTCCACCAGCATAGACCCGCTCCATTGATGTCCGACCCTCAGGATCAGCTACGATATTCCCCTTTTGGGTCAGTCCGAGAGAAGGCATTGTCTGCAAAAGGAGGGGGTTAGGTCCCTGCCCAATGGCTATAATAATTGTCTCTATCTCCATAACAAATTCAGAGCCTAAAATGGCCACCGGACGCCGCCGACCAGATTCATCTGGCTCGCCCAGCTCCATTCGGAGGCATTCCACGCCCCTGACCCAACCCTTTTCATCGCCGATGATTTTAGTTGGATTGGTAAGGATCTTAAAGATAATCCCTTCCTCTTCGGCATGGCGAATCTCTTCCTTACGAGCGGGCATCTCCTTGTGACCTCGGCGGTAGATAATGTAAACTTCTTCAGCACCAAGTCTTAAGGCAACCCTCGCCGAATCCATGGCTACATTTCCACCACCAACTACAGCTACTCTCTTACCTATCTTGATGGGCGTATCGTATTCAGGAAAGAGGTAGGCCTTCATCAGGTTGCATCGTGTTAGGAATTCGTTGGCTGAATAGACCCCGTTCAAATTCTCACCAGGAATACCCATAAAGTAAGGGAGACCGGCACCCGTTCCGATAAAGATCGCCGCATATCCATCCTTGAATAATTCATCTATGGTGAGTGTTCTTCCTACTACTACATTCACCTCAATCTTAACACCCAGATCTCTTATATAATCCACCTCTCTATCTACAATCCATTTGGGCAGCCTGAACTCAGGAATGCCGTATCTTAACACACCACCAGTATCATGAAGGCCTTCAAAGATAACTACCCCATATCCGAGTTTAGCCAAATCTGCCGCAGCAGTCAAACCTGCTGGTCCTGATCCAATCACCGCTATCTTCTTCCCATTTATGGATTGTGGGCTGTAGTCTATAGGCTGGGAACTGTTCTCCATCTCATAGTCAGCCACAAATCGTTCTAAGCGACCGATGGCCACGGGTTCATCTTTCCTCCCCAGGACACAGAGCTCCTCGCACTGTGTCTCTTGAGGACAGACCCGGCCACAGATGGCCGGAAGACTATTCTTCTCTTTGACCTTCCTGATGGCGACCAAAAAATCCCTCTCTTTGACCAATTCAATAAAGGCTGGAATCTCTATCTCAACCGGGCAGCCCTTGATGCACTCCGGCTTCTTGCACCCGAGGCACCTCTTGGCCTCCTCGATAGCCTGTTCTTTGGTATATCCTAAAGCCACTTCATCGAAGTTTCGCCCTCTTTTTTCTTGATCCTGAGTGGGCATCAATTGTCGCATCTCTCAATTTTTCTACACATCTGTATAAACCTTTCAGATGCTATTCTCTCCTCTTCCAGAAATCTATTCTGGCGACTCATCAGCTCCTTAAAGTCGACCAGATGCCCGTCGAAGACCGGACCATCGCTGCAGGTAAATCTCACCTTCCCATCCACCATTACCCGACAGCATCCGCACATACCAGTGCCATCGACCATGATTGAGTTGAGGCTGACTAAAGTTTCAACTCCATAGGGCCTAGTCACTTCTGAGCAAGCCCTCATCATCATTACCGGACCAACAGCCAAGACAAGATCTGGCCTGTTCTTTTCCAAAACCTCTTTTAAGGCCTCGGTGACAAAACCGTGTCTGCCATACGAGCCATCATCGGTGGTAATGTAAATTTCATGACTTACTTGGCGCATCTCTTCTTCTAATATGAGAAGATTTTTAGTTCTTGCGCCAATGATGGAGATGACATAGTTTTTGTTCTCATAAAGACTTCTTGCCTTAAGGAAGACTGGCGCTACCCCTACTCCTCCCCCGACACAAACAATCTTTTTGTCCCTCTCTTCTTTCATGGGCAGGCCTAATGGACCCACCAAGTCCAAAAGGAGATCCCCTTCCTCCATGGCACCAAGCTGCATCGTTGATTTACCCACCTCTTGAAAGATGATAAAGACCGTCCCTCTTGCTCGATCATAATCAAAGATAGTCAGAGGAATCCTCTCTCCATGCTCATCGATCCTTAAGATAACAAACTGGCCTGGTAAGGCCTTTCTGGCTACTAGGGGCGCTTCGATCTCAAAGAGTTTGATAGAAGGAACCATTATCTTTTTGGTGAGTATCTTAAACAAGAATAGACCTCCTATTTTGACCTATGTGACTAATGTTTCTATAGTTAAATATAACTACTTTCTGATCTAGGAGACTGGAAGAGAAGGAGATCTTTTCGGTAAGCTGATAAGCTTCAAGGATAGCCTTCAAAGCCGTAAAAGATCAGTATTATAAGCTATGTCCGGCAAGAATTCGTCACCCCAGATAAACAATGGGAACATCTCTAAAAAAGAAAGAAGATGTTCCCATCTGGATAAGGGATAAAATTCCTTCTTTCTGCCAAAGTGAGTATACAAAATGGTCGGGCAAATGTCAATGGGATTTTGGCTGAAGTTGATAGATGGGTCTCGACGAGATACCCGATCCTATGCTTCTTCTAATTATCTACCCCCTCCCCTTCACCCTCGTCAGGCTCAGTCAGATTTAGCCTCTTTTTAATCTCAAGTTCAATCTTTCCGGCAAGCTCAGGGTTATTCTTCAGGTATTCCCGCACATTTTCCCTCCCCTGGCCAAGCCTCTGGTCACCATAAGAGAACCAGGTGCCGCTCTTCTCGATCAGTCCATGCTCTACGCCCAGATCAATAAGATTACCCTCTCGAGAGATTCCGCTGTCAAACATTAAGTCAAACTCAGCTTTTTTAAACGGGGGTGCAACCTTATTCTTGACTACCTTTACCCTAACTCGATTTCCAACTATTGTGTCTCCAGTCGTCAGGGACTGAATGCGATCCATATCAAGCCTTACTGAGGCATAGAACTTGAGAGCCCGGCCACCTGGGGTCGTTTCGGGGGAGCCGAACATAGTGCCAATCTTCATTCGAAGCTGATTGATGAAGATGACACAGGTCTTCGACTTGCTGATAGCTGAGGTAAGTTTCCGAAGGGCCTGGGACATGAGTCTTGCCTGCAACCCAATGTGCTGATCACCCATTTCTCCTTCAATCTCAGCCTTAGGAACAAGGGCGGCCACAGAATCGATAACGATAATATCAATAGCGCCAGAACGGACGAGGGTCTCGGCAATCTCTAACGCTTGCTCGCCTGTATCCGGCTGGGAGATTAGGAGGTTGTCGATATCGACTCCAATCTTCTTGGCATAATTTGGATCGAGGGCATGCTCGGCATCGATAAAGGCGGATGTTCCACCCCGGCGTTGGGCTTGGGCAATGATAGAGAGGGAGAGGGTCGTTTTGCCACTCCCCTCCTGGCCAAAGACTTCAATCACTCTCCCTCGGGGAACACCGCCTACGCCCAAGGCTATATCAAGACTTAGGGCACCGGTGGGAATAGCTCCAACCTTCACCTTAGCCCTCTCTTCTCCCAATCGCATAATTGAACCTTTACCAAACTGTTTCTCAATCTGGGTTAGTGCCAGATCAAGGGCTTTCTTGTGGTCATCTGACTTTATCTCAACCACCTTTTCTCCCTCCTTTTCTCCG
>DNCN01000183.1 GCA_003485015.1 bacterium | reverse complement strand
TCAAAGTCTGTTTGTTATTTTAATCATTGGAATTTTGGGACACCCATCTTAGCGAGTCGTTGTTCGGTTTTTGGTGCTTGGGATTTGATGCTTTATCTTGAAGCTCCTTGCTTCTGCAAATAATCTGTGTAATCTGTGAAATCTGTGGATAAATTAAGTTTCTTATTCTAAAATCATTCCCCCTGTCTCTGCGGTGAACTATTACAGATTTTTAATGTTACTTTATCGGGGCCAATCTATGTTAATCAGTAGTTGAACTATTATTATTTTTAAAAAAATTTTTGGTGATACTTTAGATGGCTAAACAATTACAAATATTTAATGAATGAGTTTTTCAGCAATCACCTCATTTACTTTATTGACGAAGAGACGGCCACTCTCTATCTCCTTCCTAGCTTCCTCTAGCTTATCACTTCGCACATCCGGGGCCTCGCGAATAATTTTGACTATCTTTACAAGTTGATAAGCCTCCTTAGCCTCCTTTGAAAGAGAGAGGGTATCCACTTTAATACCCTCTTCTTTCTCCTGGCCGGTTGTTTCGGCAGAGAAGGTTTTTCCTGCCTCCACATTCTTAGGTTTCTTCTTTAAGGTTTCAGAGAAGGCAATGGTAGGCTCCTTCTTTTCTTTATCCTTCTGATAAGCCTCAAAGACCTTAATGATGTTGTCTATTCGTTCTGCTTCCATCTTTATACCATAATCCTTGCAAATCTTTACACTATTCTTATCGGCCAATTTTTGTGGAAAAATTAGTTTTTTAGATAGCTTTTTGAGTGGAACTGATATAGTCCTGGAGGATCTTTAAGTGGTCAAAGGCGAGTTTTTTTGGTAGGTTGTTTATTCTAAATATTCCTATTTCGCAAGCATCATCAGCTGCTTTAGGATGGCCAGTTGCTCGGGCGATAAAGACGGTAGAGATAGTATGGCCTCGTGGGTCTCTATCTGGATCAGAGTAGGTGTGGAGTTGTCTTAATAGTTCAATATCTAAAGATGTTTCTTCTTTAGCCTCCCGAACAGCGGCTTTCTCAAGACTTTCTCCATAATCAACATACCCACCAGGAAGAGCCCAGCCATAGGGAGGATTCTTCCGTTTGATCAGGATGATTCCCTGATCTTCAAGTTCAATGATAATATCGACTGTGGGGATTGGATTCCGAGGCTTCCCCCTTCCCACCCTTTGCTCCATTATTTGATTATTATCCCGGCATAACCTACTACCTGATTGTAGTCTCCGGTGGTATCACCTGAGGTCATATATTTGACCAGCTCAGCCTCCTTAGCTCCCAGGGCCTTGACTAAGGTGAGCATGACGATAGTTGGCGCATAACCACACATCGAGATATTCAATTGCTGGACCTTATTGAAGAGACCTTCCTCATCCAGGGAAAGAATGGCTTTGATGGCTTCTCCATCCTTACGTTCTGCTTCACCTTGTGGTTCGTAATGGGTAAAGTCAGTAGAGGCGATGATTAAGAACTGGGTAGAGTCTTCAATCTTAGCGGCAAGTTCTCTCCCCAAATTCTGGAAATCTCTCAAGTTGCCGTAACTTATGGAGATAGGAATGATTTTAAAGGGGTTTTTAAAGTGAATCTGAAGAAAAGGGATCTGGACCTCAAGGGAATGCTCAACCTGGTGGGTCAGAGGGTCTTCTTGAAGATACGCCGAAGAACTGAGGAATCTTTCCACTACTTCGGTGGCAATCTCCACCTTACTTATAGGTGTTTCCCAGGTCCCTTTTCTGTAAACAGCAAAAGATCTACCCAGACCACGATGGTTAACCCCCAGGATAATAACCGTTGGTCTCTCTTTCACCTTAGAGTAAGTTGCTCCAGCAACTTCTCCTGAATAGATGTAACCAGCATGGGGAGCAACTACCCCCAGGACATCCTCTTTTGTTACTTTAGGGGTGAGGTAACGCTGAACTAAATCTTGGAGTTTCTCTTTATTCCCAGGATAAAACTGTCCAGCTACAGCGGGTTTTCTGATCATTGCCTTATACTCCTTACGATTTTTCTTAAAGAGCAAAGTATTTTTACGGTCAAAAAAACAAAAGAGGAGAAAAACACCTTTTTTCTCCTCGAAAAAATTAATCTTAAGCTCTACAATCCTTCACCAGTAGCTTACTTTGTAAGTACTGTTAACACATTTTAACACATTTTTTCCGAAGATCTGATTTGGATCAGATATGCAAAACCTTATGGGGAAGAATTGCTCAAAGCAACAAAGAGACCTTTCCCTTAGGCCAAATATAGCCCGCTGACGATTCTTTCGGCAATTACTCCAGCCATCTCCTCGGTCAGATGAATATACTCTCCATTAGCTAATTTCTCCTTGACCTGGGCCACAAGGTCCTCCCGAATAAGGGGGACTTTCTCAATTACTTCTTCAGCCTTCTTAATGGCACCTTGTTGAGACTGGAGCTTCTTTGCCTCCTCAGAAATAAATAGACCATCGCTTCCCATAGATGGTCTCTGAAATTGGGCCCTTTGTTTTGAAGGTACCCCACTAAGTTTTTGGATCTCCGAATTGGGGTATATATTACTGATCGGTGTCATCCTTGACCAACTCCTTTCCTACTTATTCTTATCGGCAATTCGATTTTATATCTTTAGCAAAAAACCTCTTTTTATATATCGGCAAATTTTAGGAAAACTTTAGCAAAAAAATTATAAATTATTATAAAAAATTATCAAAAAATATTTTTTTGCTATCCTTTGGTTCTATCTATAAACTTCCCTTTTGAAACATAGATTCTAATGGGGATGTTTCTATCTTCAATGGAAATGATACCTTAACTCCCCCCAGATGGGCTGATTCGTAGATGCCCATAATCAGTTCCAAAGCGGCCCAGCCTTCATAACCACTGGAGATACTTTCACGGTTGTTCTCCAGACAAGAGATCATATCCTCAACCTGTAGCACCCAGGGATTTCCACCATTTCTTGAGCGGGGGAATGGCCTCTCTTCAAGTTCCCTAAATCCAAGATAGTGCAAACTCTTATTAGCTAACCACATCCGCAGGATTCCGTTGCCAATCAATATCCTCCCCTCAGAGCCCTGAATATCTAATTCAAAATTGAAGTAATTTCTTATGCCTCCACCTTCGAGGGTGGCGTGGACTCCATTCCTAAGATGGATAAAACCCATAGCTACATCCTCTACCTGAATTCCTTCGGTGCGACGCTCAATATGACCAAAGACCCAGTCTGCCTCTCCACCAAAGAACCTGATCATATCGACTAAGTGTGTTCCATCATGCAACATAGGTCCACCGCCAACCTGGCGGCAATCAGCGTGCCAATCCCTAGGAAGAGGAGCAGTGGTTAAAACATTACCCACAATAGTTCTGAGCTCCCCGATAGATCCTTCTTCAATGAGCTCCTTGACTTTACGATAGTCAGCATCCCATCTCCGTTCATGGGTAATGATCAGTTTAGTTCCGTATTCTTTGCAAGCCTCAATCATGGCCCCTGCTTCTTGAAGGTTGAGGGCCATCGGTTTTTCACATATTACTCCCCTTATCCCAGTCTGGGCAGCAGCGATAGTCATCTCGCTGTGGGTATTTGTCCAGGAACAGATGCTAACTATATCCAACTCTTCTTTGGCGAGCATCTTCTGGTAATCAGAATAGAGATGTTTGACTCCCCACTCTCTACCAAAGAGATTGAGTCGCTCTTCATCTATATCGCAGGCAGCCACAATCTTAGTTTTGGAACAGGCATGATACCCTCCGGCGTGGGTGCAAGGGTGAGCTCTTAGGTAGTCATGCTCTAAGAGACTACCTATCCGTCCACAGCCAATGATCCCTACACGGTATTTTCTTTTTGAGCCCATGATATTCAATTTGTCGGCACACCAGATTTGAGAGATTAAAGAAAAATTACAATCTTAAAGGGTGATTGAGATATGCTAATTAAGCAAAGGGTTCTTTCTTTGAAATAAGGTTGACATAAGATCCCTCTTTAAGTTAATATTAATTAGATGGAGATACTTATCCTAAAGATATACGATGATGTCCTTTCAAGCATTATGGAGGGTTGCTGCGAGGCCCTCAGGGAGTTAGGGTACAGGGTCAGGGTAGTCGATATCTCTGGTCCACAAGACCCCAGAGAGACTCTAAATAAAGAGATCAACGACTCTCTGCCCGATTTTCTGTTCACTATCAACCACCTCGGGTTGACTTTTTCGATTCTTGACTTACTCTCCAGCCTGAAACTCCCTTATGTCTCCTGGTGGGTAGACAATCCCCTCTCCTTGACTATCTCTAAGGAGTTTAAATCTAATTATTTAACCCTCTTTGTTTGGGATCGGTTCTATGTTGAAAAGCTCAAGACCTACGGTTTTAAGCGGGTCTACCATCTTTCCTTAGCTACAAATCCTAACATCTTTAGAGAGATTCACTTAACTCAAGAAGAAGAGGTACAATTTGGCTGTGACTTAAGTTTTGTGGGTGGTGCATTTTATAATGGGTTTTTGGCCTACAAGGAGTGGCAGAAAGGGAAGGATTTAGCAGCGAGAAACCTTCTCGAGCAGACTCTCAGAGTTTATTTTGAGAACCCCTCACTCGATATTAGGGATGTCTTTTGGACTGTCAAAGAGATTCTTGGGTATGATCTTTCAATTGAAGAGGAGAGGGATTTGGCGGTCAAATTGGAATTGATAGGTATGTCCCTCTACCGAAAAGAGGTGATTGAGGAGATAAAAGACTTCGGCCTCTGTCTTTATGGAGATGAGGGATGGCTGAAGATGGTGGGTCGTAGGATTAAATTCCTGGGTCGGATAGATTACCAGGATCTTCCTAAGTTATACACAGCCTCAAAGATCAATCTCAATATCACCAAGCCCCAACTCAAGACGGCTATCAATCAGCGTGTCTTCGATGTGGCCGCCTGTGGAGCCTTTCTCCTCTCTGACTTTCGCCATGACTTAATAAGATTGTTTGAGATAGAGAAAGAGGCCATTTTTTACCGGGATAAGGAGGATCTTCGAGAGAAGATTAAGTACTTTCTCAGCCATCCAGAGAAGAGAGAAGAGATTTCAAATAGAGCCAAGAAGAAAGTGCTAAAAGAACACACCTATCTCCATCGAATGAGAGATTTGATTGAGATTATGCGGGGGGCATTATGAAGATCATGGCAATAGCCCCTTAGACCTCAAAGATAAACCTGAACCTTCATACAGCAGAGGATAAAGAAAATGGTAGAGTTTATAAATGGGAGGTAATAAGTAGGATATGGTAAATCTGATGGTCATTCTCAGCCAGACCGGTAG
>DNCN01000181.1 GCA_003485015.1 bacterium | reverse complement strand
ATTATCGATAGAGCTAAAGTTGAAGCGGCAAGGATCATCAAAGAGGCAGAGAACCAGGCAAAGACCAAATTAGAAGAGACGAAGAGACTGGCTGAGGATGAGGGTCGAAGGGTTGGACAGGAGGCAGGATATGAAGAGGGCAGGGAAGAGAGGATGCAGGTTTTAAAGAAGATAGAAGGGATTCTGAATTCAGCCAAAGAGAGACACGATGAGATCCTCAAATCCGCCGAACTTGAGATTGTAGATCTGGCTGTCCTAGTAGCCGAAAAGATAATCAGACAAGAGGTTAAAGGGGATAGAGGGGTGGTAGTAGCTACAGTTAAGGATGCCCTCAAGAGGTTGATGGGCAAAGAGGAGATTACTATCAGGATCAATATGGAAGATCTTGAGATTGTCAAGGCCCACAAAGATGAATTTCTATCCCAGACCAAAGGATTGAGGATGATTACTTTTAAAGAGGATTCAAGTATTGAACGTGGAGGCTGTCGAATTGAGACCGATTTTGGATCGGTCGATGCTACTATCTCAACCCAACTCGAAGAGATAAGGGATGGCCTTTTGCAGACAGCAAAGGAAGGAGAGAGAAGAGGAGATGCCGACCTTAGTTGAAAGATGTCGGTTGAGACTCGATGAGATAGATCCCATCCGCCTTGGTGGACGGGTCCGTCAGGTAATAGGACTGGTCATTGAGGCTGATGGCCCACCAGCCAGTATTGGCGAGGTTTGCTTGATTCGTATACCGGATGAAGGTAGAACTATAAAGACTGAGGTGGTCGGTTTTCGGGATAATAAGACCCTCCTTATGCCTATTGGAGAGATGAGGGGAATTGGTCCAGGTTGTGAGGTTATAGCTACAGGTTCTCCTTTGATGATCAAGGTGGGTGAGGGGCTTCGAGGTCGTATCTTGGATGGACTTGGTGATCCCATCGATGGCAAAGGGCCATTGGAATATCAGACGGAGTATCCCATTACCAATCTACCACCTGATCCCTTGACCAGGCGTAGGGTGAGTGAGGTCTTGCAGCTTGGTATCCGGGCAATTGATGCCACCCTTACCGTTGGTCGGGGTCAGCGTTTTGGCATCTTCTCGGGGAGTGGCGTGGGTAAGAGCACCTTAATGGGTATGGTAGCTCGTTTTACTTCAGCTGAGGTAAACGTCATTGCCTTAATTGGTGAACGCGGAAGAGAGGTTCGGGACTTCATGGAGAAGGATCTTGGAGAGGAGGGTTTGGCTAGATCTGTCCTGATTGTGGCTACAGGTGATAAGCCTCCGCTCGAAAGACTCCGGGGTGCCTTTACTGCCCACACTATTGCCGAATACTTTCGGGATCGCGGTTATGATGTCATGCTGATGCTGGATTCTGTGACACGGTTTGCCCGTTCCCAGAGGGAGATTGGCTTAGCCATTGGTGAACCCCCGGCCCAGCGAGGATTTACCCCTTCTGTCTTTACGCTTCTTCCACGTCTTTTGGAAAGGAGTGGTACTTCCTCTACTGGTAGTATCACGGCCCTCTATACTGTTTTAGTCGACTCCGATGATATGAATGAACCGATTGCCGATAATGTCCGTGCCATCGTCGATGGTCATATCGTCCTTTCGAGAGAACTGGCGACCAAGAGCCATTATCCAGCTATAGATGTCTTAGAGAGTGTCTCCCGATTGATGATCGATATCGTCCCACCCTCGCACGAGCAGGCTGGAAGGAGACTAAGGGAGGTTCTAGCCACCATCCGCGACGCCCAGGATCTGATCAATATTGGCGCCTATGTCAAGGGATCTAACCCTAAGATCGACTATGCTATCAGTATGATTGAACAGGTAAACGAATTCCTTGTCCAGGGCATCTGGGAGAGGGCGGATTATGAGGAGACTATAAATAGACTACTGGAGATGTTCTCCAAATAGTAAGTGTATCTTTTGGTCTAAGAGGAAGAGATGCCGCGGTTTAAGTTTAAGTTAGAGCGTGTCTTTGAGGTACGCAAACATAAGGAGGAACTCCTTAAGAATGAACTGGCGGCTGTAAGACGTGATTACACCCATGAAGAATCAATCTTTCGAGAACTCATAATGGAACATAGGGAGCACTTAGACCAGATTCGAAAAAGACAGACTTCTCCGGATATTTCTTGCGAGGAGATGCTCTGGTATTACGCCTATCTAAAGCACCTTAATAATAGGATTGAACGTCAGAATGTAAGACTTCAGGAGCTAAGACGGAAGATTGAGGAGGTAAAAGAGAGACTTATCAAGGCCTCTCAAGAACGGAGGGTCTTAGAAAGATTGCGAGAACGCAGACTTGAGGAATTTAAGCTGGAACAAGAGAAGATCGAACAGGCTTTTCTGGACGAGATTGCCCTCTCGATGTATCTTCGAGGGGCAAGCCAACTCAGCTGCAAGAGGTAAGTTTATTGACGCAAAGGAGCCGGTAAGAAAGAAAAATGATTGAAAGTATCAACAATGTACTCCATAGGATCGAAGAGATAAGGCAGAAGATTAATACTTACTACTATTCATCCAATGGTGACATATCTACGAGTTTTAAAGAAGTCCTTGAAACTACCGTTCGAGACTCAAAGCCCAAAATCCAGAATCTAGATCCTTCTGGTGAGTTAGCAGGGTTGATTGAAAGATACAGCCGCAAGAATAGACTCGATCCAGACTTAGTCAAGGCAGTGATCAAGACCGAGAGTAATTTTAATCCCATGGCGGTCTCACCAGCTGGCGCAAAAGGATTGATGCAGTTGATGCCCCAAACAGCTAAAGAGTTGGGGGTAAGGAATATCTTCGATATTGAGGAGAATATTGCTGGTGGGACGAAATACTTGCGTCAGATGCTGGATAGATTCAACAATAATCTCTCTTTAGCCTTAGCAGCTTATAACGCTGGTCCAGATAGGGTTGAAAAACACAACAGCATTCCAAACATTAAAGAAACCCAGAATTACATCAAGAAGGTTCTGGACCTATATAAAGGTACATAATTTATAGATAAGGTTTAAAAAGGAACAAGGATGAGAGGTATTCTTCCAATTATACTACTTGTTGGTTTGATAATTACCTTGATTGTTAGTGGACTTCTTTGGTTGGACCACATGGGTGTGATCAGTTTTAAGGAGAATGTCTACCCCAGGATGGCGAAGCTTCCCTTCCTGGGACGTTTCATGACCCCACCCGATTATACCTGGGAAGATTTTCGAGAAGAAGAACTTAGAAAGTTGAGCGATGCTGTTACCTTACGACTCGAAGAACTTAGGGTTAAGGAAGAAGAGTCAGGGAGGCGGGAAGCAGAGTTGAAGAGGAGAGAAGAAGAATTGGCTCAAAGAGAAGGCAGCCTCGTGGATAAGACTCGAGCCTTTGAAGAACATACTGCCCAATATGAAGATGAGAAGAAGAGGTTGAATAAACTAGTGCGTTACTATGAAAATATGAAGCCCGATGCTGCTGCCCGAATCTTAGCCGAGATGGATGACTTAGATACCATTGAGATCCTCCAGAGGATGAAAGACGAGAGTGTTTCGGCTATCCTGATGAAGATGGATCCTAAACGGGCAGGAGAGCTTTCCAATAAGATGGCTAGGTGAGTTAATATGAGGATGTAGAAAGATTCTCTCTTAAGATTGAGAATTGATTTCGATTTAAGAAAGTCCTGTTAAGCTCATACTTAACAGGCTTTTTTTATTATAAAAACGTAAATTGAGAAAAAAAGACTAAACCTATCTTCCCTCTCTACCGATAGAGAATAGAGATAAAAAAGAGAAACTGATTAAGCCCTGGTCCGGGTTAAAAAGAATCTCTTTCTTTACATACTGCCGACAAGATAGAAGAAGTCAACAAGGTGTTTTTGTTACCCCTTTTGTGTTCTTCTAATCTTTGGATTCAGCATTCCAGTATTAGTATTATATACATAAATACTAAATACTCAAAGAGGAGATAGGCTGGAATCGACTCATAAGGCAGTATCAAGTATTGGTAAAGCATGAAGAGTTTTGGTTTGACCCCCAAAACAGAAGTTTTTTAGAGAGTCGGCTTCAGTCTATTTCCTCCCTTTTAATCTGCTTCTTGGTGCGGGTAGCAGATTCTTCATTACTCCTTTCTGGTATCCTCCCTTAATCCAATCTTCAGTTTACAATCTTCAATCTTTTTAATTGCTAATTGATAATTGTTAATTATCTCAGATCCTGGTCCGGGTCTTGATATCTTAAGTAGTGCAACAAGATTTTCCCTCTTTCTGGTATCCTCCCAGCCCTATTTTTTTTAAGTTCTACTTAAAGACTGAATGAATCCTGTCCTCTGGTGCGGGTGACAGGTCATTTAACTTCCTTACTTATGAGGAAGTGACTATTACCCTTTCTGGTTTCCTCCCTCCTTAATGCAGTCCAGTCAATAGTTGGTGATACACTAGTGGAGACTATTTTTCGGAGGTGAGGTGTAATGGTCAGGACATTCTTCACAGGGATGAGTGGGATTGAGGCCCACCAGGGGTGGCTCGATGTTATCGCTAATGATGTGGCCAATATCAATACTATTGGCCATAAAGACTCGAGGGTTACCTTTCAGGAACAACTCTCTATCTATGCCAAACAGGCTGTCGGTCCAAGGGTTTGTAACTACTCAAGAGGGGGGATGGGCTCAAAACAGATAGGCCTGGGCGTAGTCAATGGTACAATCGATGTCATCCATACTCAAGGTTCCTTTGAGGACTCAGACAAGGTAACCGATCTAGCCATCTCTGGCGATGGTTACTTTATCCTCAACGATAGTAGGGGGAACCGCTACTATACCCGAGCAGGCGCCTTTGACTTCGATGCTCATCAGAACTTAGTCAATTCAGCCAATGGGATGTTCGTCCAGGGTTGGATGTCTAAATGGGACCAGGTTGTCTCAAGGTATCATCTCGATACTGGCACCCCCATAGGAAATATAGTCATCAAGATGGGTGAAATCCTGCCGGCTAAAACCACGGAGAAGGTCGTTTTTGATGGAAACCTCAATGCCAATACCCCTACAGCCATCCCCTCGATGATCACCACCCAGAATGTGAGTCTGCGCGGTCTCTCCCAAGTAGTCGATGGCGATGCACCAAATCCTGTCCCGGGAAGAAACTGCCTCGCCTTAACGGCGCCAGTGACGACCAATGCTCTAGGGAGGGACCATGCGGGTTGGACCATCCCCATCAATCCAAACAGCCGTATCACTATCAATGGCTGGACATCGGAGCCCCTTTCAACCTATTCGACCGTAAACGAGCTCATCGGCGTCATCAACAACTCCTCAGCTGCCGGTGTGACCATGAACTATAATATCAATACCGATATGTTCACCATCTCAGCCGATATAGCTGGTACACCGATATACCTCCACCAGACTAGTGCCCTCTCTGGCCTATTTACAGCTATGCACATGCCTACAGGTTTCCATCAGACTACTATTGAGACCAAGGTCAAGTTCACTCACCTCCTTGATCCTCAACATCCAGATCGACACTACTACCGTTGGGAAGCGGTCAATCCGGCTACTGAAGAGGCAGTTCCTATGGTTGAGAGTGCTACCTCATCGATCTTAAACATGGGACCCAATGGAACCAACTTAGTCTCAGGGACACATGTTCAGGGACTCGACATCACCCAACCATTCCATGCTGCTGGATTTGACGTTGGTCAAACCACTAGTGTATGGACAACTCCACTTGATGTCACTTCCCGAATTAGGATTCGAACCTCCTCTTATGCGGGTGAGGGCAGCCAAAGCGTTTGGATCTCAGCACCACTGAGTGAGTATGTAAGTGTCAGCCAATTCATGGCGGCCGTCAACAATCAGATGTCAGCACCTGTGACCATAACCTACAATCCAGTTGCCGACACCTTTACTGTCATCAATGATGTCCCTGGAACGGCAGTGATGATCGAAGATATCAATGTTACTCCTGGTAGGGTGGGATTCACCACAGCAGCCAAGTTTCAGGCATACACAGCTTTGAACTTAGCAGCCAACACCCTCTGGAACGGACAGACACAAGGCTATAATGGAATAGATGCAAATCGTACGGCCGTCTTCAATGCAACCACTCTGCCGGCTAAAGGGATCATCCAGCTTGATAGCCAGGGAAAGGTCATCGAAAATTACATTGATACCGATGAGAACAGTAACAATGTCCTTGATCGCACCTCCGAGATCCCTGGTATTACTGCAGTTTCAACTGTAGCGAGTATGCCACCAACCATCTTTGG
>DNCN01000135.1 GCA_003485015.1 bacterium | reverse complement strand
CTACCCTCTAAATAGATCTGACCATCGGTGATGGAGATGACGTTGGTCGGAATGTAGGCTGAAACATCCCCTGCTTGGGTCTCAATGATCGGCAGAGCAGTTAAGCTCCCTCCTTTATTCTCATCATTCCATTTGGCTGCCCGCTCTAAGAGTCTCGAGTGAAGATAGAAGATGTCTCCTGGATAAGCCTCCCGGCCTGGTGGCCGACGGAGAAGGAGAGAAACCTGACGGTAAGCCACCGCATGTTTAGAGAGGTCATCATAAACGACTAAGGCATGCATTCCATTATCTCGGAAGTATTCGCCCATAGCACATCCTGTATAAGGAGCAATATATTGGAGTGGTGCTGGCGTTGAAGCTGCTTGGGAGACGACTGTGGTATACTCCATAGCCCCATGTCGCTCTAATATCTCGACTACTGCGGCTACGGTTGATTGTTTCTGGCCTATAGCTACATAGATGCAATAGACATCAGCACCCTTCTGGTTGAGGATAGTATCCACAGCGATGGCGGTCTTGCCAGTCTGACGGTCACCGATGATAAGTTCACGTTGCCCTCGACCGATAGGGATCATCGAATCTATCGCCTTGAGCCCTGTCTGGAGTGGCTCACAGACCGGCTGGCGGTCGACAACCGAAGGGGCTCTGAATTCGATGGGTCTGAAGATTTCGGTTGAGATCGGACCTCGACCGTCGATTGGTTCGCCAAGGGCATTGACTACCCGACCGCATAAGGCTGGGCCTGCCGGAACCTCAACTACCCGGCCAGTACATCTGACCTCATCCCCCTCTTTGACTGCTTTCTCAGATCCAAAGACAACCACGCCCACCCTATCCTCTTCTAAACTGAGAACCATCCCGTAGACTCCACTGGAAAACTCAACTAATTCTGCATACATCGCCTCTTCTAAGCCATAGACCATAGCCACACCATCACCTACCCGAACAACTATACCTGTGTGAGCTACATCTAACCTCTTCTCGTACTCCTCAATTCTAGCCTGTAGCTCCCGTGTGATCTCATCCGTTCTTATCTCCAACTCTTCTTCCTCCTTTAAACTGGTAAAATCAAGCTTATCTATTCATCTCCTCCTTTAATCTATTCAGTGAACTACGAATACTACCATCGATAAGGCGATCTCCAATTTGAGCCACCACCCCACCAAGAATCCGCTTATCGATCTGTTCCTCAAGCTTGACTCTACTTGCGGTCAGTCTTCCAAAAGCCTCTTTTAATTGTACCCTCTCTTCCTCGGCAAGGGGAACAGCAGTGGTGATCACTACCTTTTTCAGATTCAAGAGTTTATTCGATAGCTCTTCATACCTCAGAAGAATCTCTTTTAGATAGCCCAAGCTTTCTCTTTCGAGCAATAAGACCAAGAAGGTAGTGGTAATGCCGGAAAGGCCATAAGAAGAGAGGACTTGGTGGAGAAATTCCTCCCTCTCCTTGAGTGAAAGCTTTGGATAGTAGAGGATCTTTCTAACCCTTTCGTTCTTCAATGCTCGAAGGGCTATTTTCAGTTCCTCTTGTGTCTCCTCAAGAAGATTCTTACGACCGGCAATATCGATCAATATCTCGGTCAATTGATTGATAAGTTTCTTATCTTTCAATTGAGGCTTCCTATCTTATCAAGATACTCCTGAATGAATCTATGTTGATCTTCCCTATCAAGGCTTTTGGCAATAATCTGCTCGGCAATCCTTACAGCTAAATCAGCGACCTCCTTTCTGAGTTCCCCTTTGGCTCGTCTGAATTCGTTATCGATATTTGTCTTTGCAGTATCGATGATCCTTGTAGCCTCCTCTTTCGTCTCCTTAATGATTATCTCCCGTTCCTTAACCACTCTCCGTTTAGCCTCTTCCCGGATCTGGATTGCCTCCTCTCTACCTCTCTGGAGCAACGCCTTGTACTCTTTTAGCTCCCTCTCTGCCTCGGTCCTCGCCCGCTCAGCCTCTTCGATCATCTCCCTTGTCTCTTGAACCCGTTTGTCCAAAAGACGCAGTACTGGTTTATAGAGAATCTTATAGAGGATGATCATCAAGATCAGGAAGTTGAAGACCTGAATGATGAGAGTTGCATTTATGCTGAGCATGATCTTTCTCCTAATTAGACAGCAAATATCAGGAGAAGGGCGATAACTAGAGAATAGATACCTGTGGTCTCAGAGACTGCCTGACCGAGAAGCATCGTTCGAGTAAGGAGGCCTGCTAATTCTGGCTGGCGAGCTATCCCCTCTAAGGCCCTGCCTGCTGCATAGCCTTCTCCCACTGCTGGACCAATGGCCCCTATCCCCATACAGAGTCCGGCACCAAGAAGGGCTGCCGCCTTAATTAATTCAGCACCTGTAATCTCCATCCAACATTCCCTCCTTTGTGATTGATTTTATTAACCAGGCTCCCTTTACCACTTCAGTCTCTAGCTATGGTAATATAGGCCATAGCTAGAATGGTAAAGACGAAGGCCTGAAGACTTCCTACAAAGATACAAAAGAATGCATTCAGTATAACAGTGGCAAGTATCTTACAGAATGGCCATAAGAATCCCCAATAGAGGCTTCTGCCGATGAATTCCCCAAAGAGTCTGCACCAGGCTGTTTGTAAGAGTTCAGGTATAGCAAAGATGATAAGCATAATCAATCCCCCTCCGAAGATATTGCCAAACAATCGAAAGGAGTGACTGAGGGTCTTGCCAACCTCTCCAGCGATGTTGATGAAGAAGGCAAAAGGGGCAATGAATAGAGGTTCAAAGAATCCTTTAAGATAGCCACCTACTCCCTTAGAGATGACTCCTGAGCCCTGGGCAATGATAAAGACCATGATGCCTAACCCCAGGGTAGTATTCAGATCTGCGGTAGGGTTCTTCAAGATCGGAATGATAGAGAGCCAGTTGGAAATAAGGATAAAGAAGAAGAGGGTAGTAATCAGGGAGAAGTATCTGCGTCCGACCGGTCCCATGGTATCAGCGATCAATCTGTCGAAGGCGTCGATGATGAGCTCAACGAATGACTGACCTCTACTCGGAAACCTCTCTAGACGTCTTGTCCCAAGATAGGCAAGGAGGATAAGGATAGCCATGGTAATCCAGGTCATGATTAGGGTAGTAAGGTTAAGGGTTATATTGAAGTCCCCGAGCTTAAAACTCACCTGGTTTACCTCACGTACACCATCTATGGTGGGAATTTCAAAGGCCTTAAGAGCTTTATCGAACATACTAGGGCTTTCCATAGAACTTAGGAGGATATATTGAATAGATAGCTATCTTGATCAAGAGGAGTCCGATGAAGGTGGCAAAGAGTAGCTCTCTTTTGCCCAAGATGATAGCTAGAGTCAGCGCTAGAGCCAGAAGGGTGTATCTAAAGATGAAGTGACTCTGGGTAAATGCGATAGCCTTCTTTGGGTCGATCTTAAAGAGTGTCTGGATGTCTTTAGCTAAAAGCCGGAAGACTAGAATGCTTACCAATACACCAAAGACAAGACCAAGAGAGACAAATGGTCTTTTAAGAATGAGACTAAACATAAAGGCAAAGATAAGAATTACTAAGGTTCTTTTGATAATTCTATACTGTAGGCTCTCGTAATCCTCAGATCTTTGATTACTTGGATCTAAGGGTAATCTGTTTATAGGCACTAAGAAATCCTCCTCCAATACCAATAAGGGTAGCGATTATGATGAATAAAGGACTCGTTCCCCATCTTCTATCCAGGTAAATCCCAACAAGAACTCCACCTACAATAAAGAAGACCACCGTCAGCCCAATTTGTGTTACCAATCCAAAATAATAGACCAGCTCTTTGAGCTCATCCTTAACCATCCTCCACCTTGTAACGGGCAGATTGCCATACCTCTTACATCATCTCTGGATAATTAGAAAGGTGATATATGAAGTATATAAGGCACAGAATATTGCCCCTTCCCATCGATCCAAAGTCCTCTTTTTCCCGACAAAGAGGCTAAGGAACACTAAGAAGCTAGCAAAGATCAATACACAAATGTCTTTATTGCTACTTGTTTGAAAAGGAAGGGGCTTAATTACAGCGCTTACCCCTAAGACGAAGAGGATATTGAAGATATTTGACCCAACAACATTACCTACCGCTATCTCGGAATTCTTCTTATAAGCAGCAATAGTGGACGTGGTTAATTCGGGAAGAGAGGTCCCTAAGGCAACTATGGTCAGGGCAATAAGGGTTTGGCTCACCCCCAACCTCGAGGCCAAACAGACTGCTCCCTCAACAATCCATTTAGCACCAACGTTTAAGCCAATAAATCCTCCACTCATCAACAGGACTGGAACTATAAGCCCATACCTCTTTGAAGGTGCTCCATCTATCCTCTCGGTGTTTCTAGCAATACTGAAGGAGTAGTACATAAACACAATGAAGAATGAGAGTAGAATCAATCCGTCTACTCTCGTTAGGCCCGAAAATCTTTCTTTGTTGATGAGATGGTCGTTGGCTAAGATGCCGATAAGAGTTGCGGCTAGGAGAGTGAATGGAATCTCTTTCCAGGCAGTCCCTTTGTTCATCGATAGAGGATAAATAAGGGAAGAGATGCCTAATATAAGAAGGGCATTAAAGATGTTACTCCCAAGTACATTGCCAATGGCAATCTCTGCAGCTCCCTTAAAACTGGCAAATATATTTACGAAGAATTCGGGCGTGGATGTACCTAAGGAGACAACCGTCAATCCAATCACCAGATCAGAGACTCTCAGTCTTTTAGCTAGTGAAGATGCTCCATCAACAAGAAGGTCTGCCCCCTTGATTAAAAAGATAAACCCTATAATAAACAGTACATATGTTAACATGCTCTCCACTCTGTGATTTTAATTAGCGTAAAGTTTACAAGATAACTAGGTAAATGTCAATGAAATTCTATGTGAAGATTCCATAAATTGAAACCTTAAACCCCCCAACCCTTCTACAGAAGGATTGAGGGGTTTAGTGTCTGCTAGAAGGCTATTTTTACCCCTTGATGTTAATACTCTTCACCATATCCACCTGGTGGCATCGGTGGTGTCTTCTCCTTTT
>DNCN01000031.1 GCA_003485015.1 bacterium | reverse complement strand
CTTGACTGATAAGTCCTGTGGTGTCAATAATTACTTTTTGGGCACCGAGTTGGAAGGCATGCTCCACCATCCTCCTTGTCCCCACAACCATAGGGAGGAGATGGCCCTTAGGGGATAAGGAGCCTACAAAGTATAAATCTGCGGGTGTGATCTTTCGGAGATCTTCTACGGGTTCTTTTATCATCCCCAAGCCAATGGTTGTGGGTGGCCCAATATCAGACTGACCAATATCAGCATCGACAATACCCACCACCTTCCCGCCTTCTGCAGCCTTATTAGCAAGATAGGTAACAAGGGTGGTCTTACCCGTATCGACTGCGCCGATAACGATGATTATCCTACCAGAAGAGAGTATCTCGGCTGCTTTCTTCTCCCAATCTTCCATGCAACCCTCCATCTTCTTATAAGAACAAAAAGGATATCAAGGGATTCATAGGTGAGAGATTTAGAGGCCCCTTCTAAAGAGCTAACCAAAGATCGAAAAACACCCTTGGAGGCTGATTCTAAAAAAAATAATCATTAGAATTTGGATTTGAGCTCAAATCAATTCTATCTCTTTCATCTTTGAATAGGTATCCTTCTTTACTAATACCATTGTCCCTAAACCAAGGAGGGTAGCGAAGAGGCCAACTATTTCACCAACGATTGGTATGGAGAGGATCAACATCAGAACCAGAACCCCAACAACTGTTGCAAGAATCAGATTGTCTCTCTTAAATCCCTTTATTATCTGCATTCCTAAAAATATCCCAAAGAAGATCTTAGCTACATAGAGAGAGATAAGGTAGAAGAGAAATAGGATTAAGGCTAAGGGGAGACCCAGGATTGTAATCGTCAGCATAAGAATGATTACTGGAACGGCAATAAGGTACATGAATCCTATTCCCAGGGCTTTCCAAGACCAACTTGTTTTAGCTGCTTCAGAGATGAGCTTGGGATAGAGTAAAGAGGAGAGGATAGCAATTAGCAGAAGAGTAGGCCATAACAAAATAATCTTAAGCCAAGGGAATCTAAACCCTTTCTTGACTTCTTTTTTGATCCTCTCTCTTTTGCTGATCTCACCCTTAACGATTGCACCTGACTTTATATTCGCCTCTTGAACATCATAATAGAGATCCCCTTCAATAATTGCAGAATCACTTAAGATGAGACTCTCACTATAGATTCTTGCATCGCCATTGATCCTTCCTCCTATTTCAATCCTTTCGCCCCAGGCTACTACATCACCACCGATCTCTGAATCTTCATCAAAGATGATATCCTCACCAGATGCGAAGACACCGTCATCCACTCTATTCTTTACCCGAATCGTCAGCCCACCCACTCTCAAATCATTCCCTATGACTCCCTCAACCAGAATTGTCTTACCAAGAATATTGGCATCATCCTTTACGTCTCCTTTTATTACTACCATCTCTGTAGATAGGGCAATCAGATCGCCTCCAATATCTTCTTCTATCCTTACTCCCTTTCCTACAACAATCAAATCCCCCTCTATCTTCCTGTTGATAGTTATCTCTCTATTACCCTTTTCTACCTCGAAGGCACTCGAAAGAGAGGAAAGACCACCCAATAAGAATATTAAACTCAATCCTAAGACTTTAGATTTTAACAGCTTTTTCATGGATTTCACCTTCTCTCTTAAGATTAGGGGATTATTTATACCCCGAAATATACTCTAAAAACCCATATCCTATCAATAGTCGATTCTTTAGTCCTATCGAGATGATAGGTATTTAAGGTCTAAAACGGAGGGAGTAGAGATCGGCATCTCTCATCAGGAATCTGAGGCGAATCCCTTTCGATTGGAATCCACCCAGATTAGAACCCCCTCTCCAGGAGACGATACGTTCTACTTCATCACCATAGATCTGGTGACACTCCTTGAGGATATAACCAGGTATAGGAGTTCCTTCTATATCTTGGACTTCAACGAGGATTAGATCACAAGCTGAAGTGGCATAATTTATCGAAAGTTCATTACCGAGAAAGCTGAGGGGATGGGTAACAAACTCCCCACCTTGGTAGTTCGCATGGATAGAGACGAATCCATCGATCCGCAGACTTCCTCGTCTCAGGTTGCACCCTGATTTGAAGTAATATTGGCTGTAGTAGATTGAGATTTCTTTCTTATCAGTCTGGAGAATACCCCAGGCAGGCATATTGCTCCGGTGGGTCCAGTTATTTGGGTCAGGTCCAGGTCTGATGAACGCCTCCATAAACCGGCGGTCCCACCTCTCTCCATCCCGACTACTCATAAAGACGGCATCAGATACACCTGGTTCAGGATTACTCTTTATCGCCCAGCGATCTGGAAAGAAACGCTTGGGAAATGCCAGATAGATATGGGGTGCCCGAAAGTAGGGGATTATACCATTAGTATAGAGATGTTCTTGGGGGGTCTCACCAAGATCGATCCAGCAAGGGGTAGTCCAGTCTTTGAAGTCTCTTGAGATAGAGTAGCGAACCCCTCGAATGCCTCGAAGATAGTCCCGAAGATAACATACATACCTCTCTCTGGCTGTATCCCAAAAGGCTAGATTATGAGAGTCGAATGTCCCTTGAGTGATTATCGGCTCATCGTACATCTTCCTCCAATGGATGCCGTCTGGAGAGGCAAAGGCAAAGAGTGGCCCACCACCAATTGCCTTGTAGAGCTGATTAGATGGAACATTTGGATTCTCATCTTTGAAGGGTGCAAAGTTATGGGTTCCTGGCCCAATCCAGACGATGTTATTCTCCATATCACCATTCCAGGGATAGAGGCCAAGATTGGGCCTAGTCCATTCAATTCCATCTCTACTTTCGGCATAACAGGTGACCTCCCATCCCCCCTCTCCTGAACCTCGGTAATACATCCGAAAGTGGTCTCCATTCTTCATGACAGTAACATAAGCACTATAGGGACCCTCCCAGGGTCTATCAAACTGGATCACGGTCTCTTCTGGGGTGGGGCTGTGGAGCCTTAGAGAAAGTCCCTTCATCTCTTTAACGAGATAGTCATCCACAAAGAGCTCAAGCCTTCTTCCAATATCTAATGTCTTATCATCCAAGATAGGCCTCCTTGACCTTCTCGTTCTTTAAGAGCTCTCTCCCTTCTCCCTCAAGGAGGAGGCTTCCGGTCTCCAAGAGATAACCCCGATGGGTAAGCTCTACTGCCATATGGATATTCTGCTCAACCAAGAGGATAGTCACCCCCTCCTCATTGATCCTCTTTATCGTCTGTGAGATCCTCTTGACCAAGATTGGACTGAGTCCTAAGGAGGGTTCATCCAGAAGGAGGAGTCTGGGATGGGCAAGCAACCCTCTTCCTATGGCAAGCATCTGCTGTTCTCCACCAGAGAGCGTTCCGGCCAGTTGTCTCCTCCGTTCATAGAGCACAGGAAAGAGCTCATAGACATGCGAAAGATTCTTCTTGATCGTCTCCCTTTCTTTTACCAGATAGCCTCCCAGCTCTAAGTTTTCCAAGACGGTCAGTTCCTCGAATACTCCTCTCCCTTCAGGGACATGAATGATTCCCTTGCGGACGATCTCATGGGGTGGTAGGGAAGTGATCTCTCTATCCATAAAGAGAATCCTTCCTCTAAAAGGCTTGAGGAGTCCTGAGATAGCTCGGAGAGTAGTGGTCTTTCCTGCGCCGTTTGCGCCTAAGAGGGCGCAAATCTCACCTTTATCCACTTCGAAGGAGATACCCGTGAGTGCCCTGATCTGATGATAGTAAATCTCAAGATCTTCTACTTTAAGCATTCTTCTCCCCCCAGATAGGCCTCGATTACTCTTGGGTTGTTCTGGATTTCCTGAGGTTTGCCCATAGCGATTGTCTCACCAAAATCCATAACAATGACCTTTTCCGAGATATTCATCACCACCTTCATCTGGTGTTCGATCAGGAGGATAGTCAATTCAAACTCATCCCTTATCCAGCGGATAAAATTGGTTATTTCTTCTTGTTCTTTATGATTCATACCTGCCCCTGGTTCATCCAAGAGTAGAAGTTTGGGATTAGTGGCCAGGGCTCGGATGATCTCGAGCTTGCGCTGTTCTCCGTAGGGGAGACTAGAGGCAAGGTTGTCTTGATAGCCTTCCATCTTGAAACCCTTTAAGAGATAATGAGTCCTTTCCTTTATTTCTTCTTCCTCCTTTTTGTAAGCTTTGGAATTGAGTATCACCCCAGATAGTCGATAATTCTGTTTGAGATGGAACCCCACCCGGATATTGTCTAAGACGGTTAGATTCTCAAAGAGTCTTATATTCTGAAATGTACGAGAGATCCCCATCTTGGCGATGAGGTGTGGTGGAAGTCCAGTAACATCCCTACCCTCGAGCTGGATATCTCCTCTATCTGGTGAGTAGAGACCGGTGATGAGATTGAAGAGGGTTGTCTTTCCTGCACCATTTGGGCCGATGATAGAGAAGATTACACCCTTCTTGATGTGTAGATTGAAGTCCTTAACTGCTGATATCCCTCCAAACGATTTATAAAGGTGGTCTATCCTGAGCATTAAAGGTCCTTTCTGAAGAGCCCCCCTGGCCGAGTCAACATGAAGATGATAAGGATCAACGGGTAGATGACCAATCGCCACTGTTGGAGCTGGATGATCCTCAAAAACTCCAGGAGAAAAGTAAGGGTAGTAGCGGAGATGATTGAGCCCATGATACTCCCCATCCCTCCAAGATAGAGGTAGACCAGGTATTCTATAGATTTGATGAAGGAGAAACTGTCGGGGTGGATGAACATCAAAAGATGAGCGTAGAGCCCACCACCCAGGCCGGCTAAGAGACTTGAGAGGCTGAAGGCCAAGATCTTAAAACGAGTCGTATCGATCCCCATAACCGATGCGGCGATCTCATCTTCACGGATGGCTACCCAAGCCCGACCATAAGAGGAGTGGATCAACCGAGTGATTAACGCCACGATCATAATAGTGAAGCCACACGCCCAGAAGATATTGGTAAGATTTGGAATGCCACCAAGCCCCCTCGGTCCACCGAGGGCCAGAACTATTCCTCCCAACACCCTCCACCCGATCCCATCCAAAAAGCCAGCCAGTTCATCAGTGAGCCTGATTGAGGTACGGACGACCTCCCCAAAGGCCAAGGTGACAATGGCTAGGTAATCGCCTTTTAACCTCAAGACGGATTTGCCGATCAGATAGCCCACAAATCCGGCCACAAACCCTCCGATGATAAGAGCAAAGAGGAAGAATAGGATCTTGGATAGAGGATTGAGTAAGAGAGGGGATAGGGACGGGCATACTTTGGGAAGGACAGTAGTGAATAGGGCTGAAGAATAGGCACCAATGGCCATGAAGCCAGCGTGCCCTATGGAGAATTGGCCACAGAGGCCATTTATCACATTGAGGGAAGTGGTCAAGATGATGTTTATGGAGATGAGTAGGTATATCTGGATGTAGTAAGCTTTAGCCAGATTGTATCTGTTTAAGATCCAAAGAATTAACCCGCTTAAGATAAGGGTGCCATAGAACCATTTGTAATCAAACCTTTTCATGCCTTCTCTACTGTGGGCTTGCCCAAGAGTCCTTGCGGTTTGATTAAAAGCACAAGGATCAGGACGAGGAAGGTAACGCCATATCCAAGACTAGAGTTGATGGAGGTAGCGATGGTCTCAATGGTCCCCATCAGGAATCCCCCCACCATGGCACCAGGGATATTCCCAATACCTCCCAAGACAGCAGCAACAAAGGCAACGATCCCTGGCCAAAGCCCAAGATATGGAGATTGAAGCACCCCATAGGTTGTGCCATACATAATCCCAGCCACCCCTGCTAAACCAGCGCCTAAGGCAAAGGTGAAGGTAATTATCCTATTGATATCAATGCCCATAAGTAGAGCGACCTCTTTATTAAAGGCTGTAGCCCGCATTGCCTTTCCCAATAGGGTATATTTAACTATATATTCTAATACGATCATCAAGAGTAAGGCAATTCCTAAGTTGATGAGCTTGATGTTATTCAAGATCACCCCCCAGATTTCATAAGTCTTCTCCTCGATAAGGATAGGAAAGGAGCGGAACTCAGGCCCAAAGACTAGATACTTTAAAGGAAAGGGGAGTTGATGTGGTGAAAGGGAGAGGAAGTTCCCTAAGAATAGTGAAACACCTAAGGCTGTAATGAGCATAGTAAGACGTGGCTTATCTCTTAGGGGTCTATAGGCCACTCGCTCGATTGCAACACCCAATAGGACACATCCAGAGATAGCAACTAACATTGAAAGGAGGAATGCTCCGCTTATGCCCCTTTTTATTAGGAGTTCACCAGTAAAGCAAGATAGATAAACCCCGATCATGAAGATATCGCCATGGGCAAAGTTGATTAACCGGATGATGCCATAGACCATGGTGTAGCCTAAGGCAATGAGGGCATACATACTCCCCTTCTGGATACCATTTATGATCTGCTGAGAGCTGACAATCAGACCAAAAGAGGAGACGTAAAAGGAGAGACCTGTGATAAGAAGGGCAATAAAGAGGAGATGATTGAGCCTTCTTCGACTCATCTCTTCATGGAGTCACCGTCTTTTCATAGACTGGTTTGCCATCCTGGATCTTCATAATGACTGCGCTCTTTAATGGATTTCGTTGGGAGTCGAAGGTGATCCTTCCTGAGAGGACCTGGAGCTCACTAGTCCTCTCTAAGGCATTGCGAATGGCCGCTCTCTCTATAGAACCGGCCTCCTTTATCGCCTCAAATAGAATAAGACAAGCATCATAAGCCAAAGCTGCCAAGGCGTCTGGGAACTGTCCATATCGTGCATGGTATTCATTGACAAACCTTTGGACCTCTTCCCTAGGATCGTCCTTTGAGAAGTGGGTGGAAAAGTATCCACCCTCAACGCTCTCTCCTCCCAAGCTAACCAGTTTTGGGGAGTCCCAGCCATCTCCACC
>DNCN01000070.1 GCA_003485015.1 bacterium | reverse complement strand
ATAGATGGTGGTTTTACCAAATACACCCCGACCTCAGGGATAAAAGAGTTAAAAGAGGCCATCTGCCAAAAGTTTAAAGACGATAACTGTCTCGATTATTCGCTGGCCGAGGTTCTTGTCTCTTGTGGAGCAAAGCACTCCTTTTAATGCCATCCTTGCCCTATGTAACGATGGTGATGAGGTGATCCTGCCTTTGCCATACTGAGTAAGTTATCCTGAGATAATCAAACTTGCAGGTGCAACACCAATCATCCTCCAGACAGGAGGGGAGGATAACTTTAAGATTACTCCCCAAAGGTTATCCGAGGCGATTACCTCCAAGACGAAATTATTGATCTTGAACTCCCCCTCTAATCCCAGCGGGATGGTCTATGCCCAGGAGGAGTTGCAAGCCATCGGCCAGATTCTGATAGAGAAGGGGATCTTTTGCATCTCTGATGAGATATATGAAAAGATTATTTACGATGGACTAAAGCATATCAGCATGGCCTCTCTGGGGCCAGAGATAAAAGGGCTGACGGTGGTTATAACGGTGGTTATAAACGGTGTCTCTAAGTCCTATTCGATGACCTGCTGGCGGATTGGCTATGCGGCTGGTCCAAGAGAGATTATCCAGGCCACGACTAACCTCCAAGACCACTCTACCTCCAATCCGACCTCTATCTCCCAGAAGGCAGCCTTGGCTGCCCTCAAAGGGCCTCAGGAGACTCTGTTTAATATGGTTGCCGAATTTGCCCGAAGAAGAGACTACATCGTTGAAGGCCTAAATACTATTGAAGGTATCTCTTGTTTAAGGCCCCAGGGGGTCTTTTATGTCTTTCCTGAAGTATCACCAATTCTAAAAAAGACCTTTGGAAAAGAGATGATAAAAGACTCCTCACACTTGCCCAGATCCTATTGACTGAGGCCAAGGTGGCCGTTATCCCTGGCTCTGCCTTCGGTGCGGATAAATACCTGCGGCTCTCTTATGCCACCTCCTTAGAAGATATTGTTGAGGGTTTGAACCGAATAAGAGGGTTTATAAAGAGTCTGGTTTGAGCAATGAGATTAAGAAGAGAACTTGATCTGCTCGATGTCTTCTGCATAACCAGCGGTGCAATGATTAGTTCGGGGATATTTATACTTCCTGGACTTGCCTATGCCCAGGCCGGGCCAGTAGTTGTCATCTCTTATCTTCTGGCCGGTCTCTTATCATTAGCTGGGATGTTAAGCATCGCCGAGATGACTACGGCCATGCCGAGGGCGGGTGGTGACTGTTTCACTATTATCAGAAGCATGGGCCCAGCCGTGGGTACAGTGGCTGGATTGCTTAGCTGGTTTTCCCTTTCGATGAAGAGTGCCTTTGCCTTGATAGGGATGTCCGTCTTTACGGCCTTGCTCATAGATATCGACATCCACATCATTGCTGTTCTGTTCTGCCTCATATTTCTCTTCATTAATCTTATAGGCATCAAGGAGGCCGGCAGGACCCAGGTCATTCTTGTGCTTGGATTGCTGGCATTTATGTCTCTATATATCATCCGTGGTCTGCCGGCGGTTAAAGTTGAACATTTTGTCCCCTTTAGCCCTCATGGGCTAAAGGCTCTTTTCTCCAGTGCAGGTTTTGTCTTCGTCTCCTATGGTGGTCTGCTTAAGATTGCCAGCGTGGCTGAAGAGATAAAGACCCCTGGACGCAACATACCCCTGGGGATGATTACCTCACTTCTGGTGGTAAGCATTCTTTACACCTTAATGATCTTTGTGACTATAGGCGTGGTCGATACTCATCGATTATCCCGCTCGCTCACCCCAATCTCTGATGGAGCCGGTGTCTTTATGGGCTTTGGGGGTAGGATCGCTTTGAGTATTGCCGCCATTCTGGCATTTCTCTCCACGGCCAATGCCGGAATTATGACTGCTGCAAGGTCTCTTGTCCCCCTGAGTCGGGATGGTCTATTTCCTGAGGCCTTTGGAAGAATCAACGCCAGGTTTAAGACCCCGCATAACTCACTGCTACTCACAGGCCTCTTCATCATTGTCTCTCTGTTCTTAAGACTGGAGGTACTGGTAGGGGCAGCCTCTGTCGTTCTCATCCTGACCAACATTCTTGCCTGTCTATCCGTTATCATCTTGAGGGAGAGCCGCCTCCAAAATTATCAGCCAAGTTTTCGAGTACGTTTCTATCCCTGGGTTCAGATTATAGGCATTATTGGTCTTGGATTCCTGATATGTGAGATGGGCAAGCAGATCCTCCTGGTAAGTTGTCTGCTTATCGGTGGTGGGTTTCTTGCCTACTGGTTCTATGGACGCATCCGGGGCTATAGAGAGTATGCCCTGCTACATCTAATTGAAAGAATTACAGCCAAAGAGCTTACCGGTCATCTTCTGGAAACAGAACTTAAGGAGATCATCAGAGAGAGGGACAACATTCTCCCGGACAGGTTTGATGAGATAATTGAGAAGAGTAAGGTTCTGGATCTCAAGGGGACTATATCCCTTGAGGAGTTCTTCAGGTTGGCTGCTTTGGCTATGGCAGATAATCTGAAGGTGGAGCCAGACCTACTGGTCAATCTATTTATGAAGAGAGAGAAAGAGAGCAGCACGGTGATAAGCCCAGGCCTAGCGGTTCCCCATGTTATTATCGATGGGGAACATACCTTTGACATTCTCTTGGCTCGTTGTGAGGAGGGGATTATATTCCCTGAATCGGTGCCAAGAGTTCACACTGTCTTTGTCTTAGTGGGAACAAGGGACGAGCGAAACTTTCATCTTCGTGCCCTGGCCGCAATTGCCTCCATTGTTCAGGATCCAAACTTCGAGAAGAGATGGAAGGAGGCGAGAGGAGAAGAGGCCTTGCGGGACATAGTTCTCTTGGGAAGACGGAGGCGGCAATGAAGATGAGGAAGTTCTTTGGAGATAATTAGATATGAAATTATCTAATGGGGTAAAAACACCGAGAAGTTCTCTGAGACCACTAAGAAAGTGCAGAGAGAAGACAATTAAGATTCAGACATTTACCTGAGCCGAAGATGTATCACTTAACATATATTCTATCCCCGTATTGGAGGATGTATCCTTGAAGAGCCGAATGCCTTAATTGAGCACGTTCGGTTCTGTAAGGAGCATAACAAAGTAAAGTAAGGAAATGTCTACTCGATGAAAATAGCTATGAGCAAAACAAGGGAGCAATTCCCTTTAAGCAAGAAGAAACCACTAAAGAAGACTATACCAACTATAATCTCATCCATTACTTTCTTTATTATGATTTTAATAGTGGGTTTAGTTTCACGGCTTTTTCTTCCCGAACACTCTGGAATAATCTCCTTGGGTATAATTTCGATGGCTGTTATACTACTTATATACTCTCTTCTAACATATCAATACCAGATATGGTATTTTCAAGTTTATTTCTATGATTTGACAGATGATTTTATAATTATTCGCAAAGGTGTATTCACTCCGCGGGAAATTACCATTCCATATGAGAGAGTTCAGGATGTTTATGTAGATCAAGATCTCTGGGATCGTCTCTTCGGACTTTATGATGTCCATCTGTCCACAGCAACAATATCTTCTGGCCTAGCGGCGCATATAGATGGTGTAGAGAAGATGGCAGCCGATGGATTAAGGGAAAAGATACTAAAGAGGGTGAGTGAAAGGATTAAGAGATCAAAGATTACGATGTCTAATGAAAAACTTGGATAAATTTTCAGAAAGAGACTACCCTATAGAGACAAGATGGATAATTAAGGAAATTATTGTTAAAATACCTTGGTTTGCTTTTTTTGCTTTTATATTTGTAGGTAGTTGGTTTGGGCTTCTTTCCCTCTTTACATTTATGGCTATAGCTACATTTATGGCTATAGCTGGACTTTCCTTCATCTTTTTTACTATTTGGTTAATTTTGGCAAGAGAAAATTATCATTATGAATTTGAAAGAGAATTTATATTTTTAAGTCAGGGAATTATGTCAAAGTCAGAGAGAGATGTTCCTTATGGAAGAATTCAAAATATTTATATTTTGCAGGGAATTACTGATCGGTTAGTTGGATTGGCCTCTGTGACTATAGAGACAGTGTCTAAAAATGTAGGACTCTACGATATTCTGATATTTCCTGGATTTGGGAAAAGAAGAATTTGTATCCCTGGGCTTATGTACAAAAATGCTCTTAACCTTAGAGATACTTTGATGCAGTTGATATTAGCAAGTCCGATTGATGACTCACAATCGGGACTATAATTAAATGAGACAGAAAAACCATGGGACGTTGTTGAGTTTGTTAATTAACTCCTTGATAAGAATATCAAATCCCGATATAATGATTC
>DNCN01000025.1 GCA_003485015.1 bacterium | reverse complement strand
ACCTCAGCTATCAATGGACTGGCGATGGGGCTAGCAGCTACCTTTGTCTTGGTCTCTTCGAATGTGGTAATTTCCCTCATCCGTAGGATTATCCCACCCAAGATTAGAATTCCCGTTTTTATTGTAATCATCGCCACCTTTGTAACCATAGTCGACTTTATCATTGCGGGGATCTCTTATAAGCTATATAAAGCCCTGGGTCTATTCATCCCCCTCATCGTGGTCAATTGCATTATCCTTGGCCGCGCTGAGGCCTTTGCTTCAAGACATCCGGTTCTAAACTCTTTGGTCGATGGACTCGGTATGGGAGTAGGGTTTACCTTATCCCTCTTCGTTCTGGGAGGGATCCGTGAAATCCTGGGAAATGGGACTATCTTTGCCTACTCCCTCTTTGGTCCAGGGTATCTACCTTTTCTGGTTATGATTCTTCCTCCCGGTGCTTTTTTAGCCTTGGGGTTACTCCTTGGTTTGATGAATAGATTAGAGAAGAGGAGCTAAAGATGGAACAACTCGTCCTTATACTTATCAGTACTGTCCTGATCAACAATTTTGTCCTTGTCCGATTCCTGGGAATCTGTCCTTTTCTCGGGGTTTCAAAAAAGATCGAAACGGCTACAGGGATGGGCATGGCTGTCATCTTTGTTATGACCTTGGCCTCTTTTGTTACCTATCTCGTTCAAAGATTTATCTTAAGCCCCTTTGGTCTAGGCTATCTCCAGACGATAGCCTTTATCCTGGTCATTGCCTCGTTAGTCCAATTGGTTGAGCTCTTCTTGACAAAGATGGTCCCCGCTCTCTATGAGGCCTTAGGCATATTTTTACCTTTGATCACCACCAACTGTGCCATTCTGGGCGTGGCCATTCTGAATATCCAGAAGGACCATTCCCTACTTGAGGCTATTATCTTTTCGCTTGGCGCAAGTATTGGGTTTACCTTGGCCCTTGTTCTTATGGCTGGGATAAGAGAACGGCTTGAGTTGGCTGAGGTCCCTAAATCACTTCAAGGGGCACCCATTGCCTTGATCACAGCAGGACTCTTATCTTTGGCCTTTATGGGGTTCTCTGGCTTGGTCAAGATGTAGAGGTAAAAAGAGGGAAGGCATGATTTATGCGATTCTTAGCCTGGGAGGAATGGGCTTACTCTTCGCCATGGGTCTTGCCTTAGCTTCAAAGGTATTCGCCATCAAGGTCGACCCCAAGATTGAAGAGGCGATCGAGGCCTTACCTGGATCCAATTGTGGGGCCTGTGGCTATGCTGGGTGTAAAGGGTACGCCGAGGCAGTGACTACTGACCCTGAGGTTAGAGCCAATCTGTGTCCAGCTGGTGGGGAAGAGATTGCCCATCTCATCGGGCGGATTACGGGCAAGGAGGTGGCTAGTGCTCAAAGAAGGCATGTCTTGATCAAATGTGCCGGGAGTTACGATCAGGTTGGAAGGTCTTTCATCTATGATGGCGTCTTAGATTGTAAGGCGGCAACTCTACTCTTTGGTGGAGATAAGGATTGTCGATATGGCTGTCTGGGGTTGGGAAGCTGTGCCTATGCTTGTCCCTTTGGAGCCATCGTGGCGAAGGAGAATGGTCTCCCAGAGATAGATTTGAGGAAGTGCACTGGTTGTGGGGTATGCATTAAGACCTGCCCTAAGGGGGTCATTGCCCTTGTGCCTGATGGATCTTTCTGTCATGTCCTTTGCAGCTCTAAAGATAAAGGAGTTATCACTAAGAAGATATGTAAGGTTGGCTGTATTGGCTGCAGGCTCTGTGCTAAGGAGTGCGAGAATGGAGCCATCCTGGTTGAGGATAATATAGCAGTAGTCCTATACGATAAATGCACCGGTTGTGGAAGGTGTGTTGAAAAGTGCCCTACCAGTGCCTTAATAAGGGTGTAATCTTAAGCTATAGCCACCGTAATCCATTAGGGGGAGGAAATGGATTGTTTTACGGTGGCTATTTATCTAAAAATAGATCCGAAGCTGGAATGGAAAGAGACAGTTCTTCGATAAAGGAATGGTCTTTCTTCTCAATGTGGAGGTATAACAATGATTAAGGTTATTATTAGCGGTACAGCAGGGAGGATGGGTTCAAAGATCACCAAGTTCATCCTTCAAGATCCAGAGATAGAGTTGGTGGGGGCAATAGAATGCGCCGGACATCCCTCCAATGGATGTGATGCCGCCCAATTGGTTGGTGAAAAGGTAAGGGGGATCACTCTTATGTCTGATGAGCATCTTGAAGATCTACTCGATGAAGCCGATATCCTCATCGAGTTTACCAATCCCGAGGCAACCCTAAGCCATCTTAAAACATGTTTTGCTAAGGGTAAAGGGATGGTTATTGGCACCACAGGCTTTAATGACGAGCAACTTCTGAAGATAAAGGAAGCCTCATTGTTCATCCCTATCCTCATCTCGCCTAATATGAGTCTGGGGGTAAATCTCCTCTTTGATCTCGCCCCGAAGATAGCCCAGATGTTGGGTGAAGGGTATGATATCGAGATCATCGAGGCTCACCACCACCATAAGAAAGATGCACCATCCGGCACAGCTATAAGGCTTGGTGAGCTCATTGCCACATCCCTGGATCGAGAATTGAAGGATATCGCCGTCTACGGCCGGCAGGGGCTTATTGGTGAACGAAATAAGCAGGAGATCGGGTTCTCTACCATTCGGGCTGGGGATATCGTGGGTGAACATACAGTCCTCTTCTGTACAGAGGGTGAACGGATAGAGCTTACTCATCGAGCTCACTCTCGGGATACATTCGTCCGGGGAGCTATCCAGGCAGCTAAGTTCCTATCCACAAAAGCCCCAGGGTACTACAGCATGACTGATGTTTTGAGTATATGATGGGCGAATTCTCTTTAAGGCTTTCTCAGCTCCCGCCTTATCTCTTCAAGGAGATAGAGCTAGCCAAGACCCGGGCGATTGAGAAGGGGATGGATCTGATCGATCTTGGGATCGGCGATCCTGATCAACCTACCCCCGGGCATATCGTTCGGGCTGGAGAAGAAGCTTTAAAAAATCCAGTTAACCATCATTACCCCACCTATTCGGGGATGCCTGAGTTTCGCCAAGCCGTCGCCTCTTGGTACAAGAAAAGGTTTAAGGTTGAACTCGATCCTGAGACCGAGGTCTTGACCTTGATCGGCGCCAAAGAGGGGATCGGTCACACCCCCTTAGCCTTTGTTAACCCTGGTGATATAGTCCTTACCCCTTCTCCTGGCTATCCGGTCTATATCCCGGCAACCATCTTTGCTGGTGGTATTCCCCATCTCTTGCCCCTCAAAAAGGAGAACAGCTTTCTTCCAGAACTTGAGACAATCGAAGAGGGAATCTTAAAAAAGGCAAAGCTTCTTTTTATAAACTACCCCAACAATCCTACGGGCGCAACCGCTGCCCTTGATTTCTTCTCTTATGTAGTGGAATTTGCTGCAAGGCACAGTATCATCGTTATCCATGACAATCCCTACTCCGAGATATATTATGATAGCCTATCTCAACCAAGTTTCCTTGAGGTTGAGGGCGCCAAGGAGATAGGGATTGAGATCCACTCCCTCTCTAAGACCTACAATATGACGGGTTGGAGGATCGGCATGGCTTGTGGGAATAAAGAGATCTTGAAGGGGCTTCTGGAAATAAAGTCCAATCTTGACTCAGGTGTATTCCAAGCCATACAGGAAGCAGGGATTTCTGCCCTAACCGGACCCCAGACTTGTGTCCAAGAGATGCGCGATCTTTACCAGGAGCGGAGAGATGTCCTGGTTGAGGGCTTAGAGAGGATAGGCTGGAGGATACCCAAGCCAAAGGCCACCTTCTATCTTTGGATCCCAGTTCCCTCTAATCACTCCTCAAGCAAATTTGCCCAGTTTCTCTTGGAGGAGGTTGGTGTAGTAGTTACACCAGGTGTAGGCTTCGGCCAGTATGGTGAAGGCTACATTCGGATGGCCCTAACCGTGGATAAGGAGAGACTAAAAGAGGCTGTAGATAGGATCAAGGGTTTAAGGCTTTAAGGAGGAAACAGAAGTCTATCCCTGCCACTAGTTGGTATAATCCTAGTGGAATAAAGGAGCTTTTTGCCCTTCACTGATTATTTCAGGTTGTCTGAAATGGATTGCAAAGGAGATAGGTAAATGGAGGAGAGATTATTAGAACTAATAAAAAAGATCCAATCTGATAGACGGTTAGCTTCGCTTGATGAAGCTGTTACAAAGCAAACGATTATACTGAGAATCCTATCTCTTTTAGGTTGGGACCTCTTTAACATAGATGAAGTCCATCCTGAATACTCAGTAGGCGGGAAAAAGGTCGATTATGCCCTAAGACACAATAATTACAATAAGGCATTCATCGAAGTCAAGAAGGTTGGAGAAGATCTGGATAAGCATCAAGAACAGCTTCTAAACTACTCTTTTCAGGAAGGCGTAAAGCTTGCTGTATTGACCAATGGAATTACATGGTGGTTCTATCTACCCCTGCATGAAGGGAGTTGGGAGCAGAGAAGATTCTATACAATTGAAATCTATGATCAGGGTTCCAAAGAGATAACCCAGAAGTTCATCGATTTTCTGTCCAAGAAAGATGTCATCTCCGGAAACGCTATAACAAACGCAGAAGGTGTTTACAAAAGCAAGCAAAAACGACGCTTGATAGAAGATACGCTACCAAAGGCATGGAAGAAGCTTATAACGGAAGCTGATGAGATACTTGTAGAACTGATTGCAGAAACAACGGAGAAATTATGTGGCTATAAACCTGACCTCACTGCGGTAGAGAACTTCTTGGTGTCTTATATCCCAAAGATGGAGCCATCTATTCCTAAGGTTCCCAAACAGGTCACACCATCCAAAGAAGTCACAATTATAAAAGAGGGGCCATCCGAAGGGGAAAAAATTTACACAGGAAAGTCGATCTCTGCATTTACATTTAAAGAGACGAGGTATGTGGTAAAAACATGGAAAGAGCTGCTGATCCAGATATGTGATATCATAGCGGCTACTCACAGAGACAGATTTGAACAGGTCCTTAATCTAATAGGACGCAAGAGGCCCTATTTCTCAAGGAATCAAAATGAACTGAGAGCCCCCGAGAGAATAGAAGGTACGGATATATATGTAGAAATTAATCTCAGTGCTAATAGCATAGTGAAACTATCAAGGGATGTCCTCTCACTCTTTGGATATACAAAAGAAGATCTTTCGATTGAGACTGCATAATACAGCGACCTACACCAGATAATGCGGCGTATATGTTTTAAGCTATCACCTTCCCTTTTTTGCTACGCCTGAGAACAGGATGCCCCTCTTTTGAGCATTAAAGATCAACTACATATTTTGGGGATGTGGTGCCACTTTCCTTAAGAATAGGCAGAGAGGCGATGTGGAGATAAACGAATCAGTGAATTCAAACCTTTCAAGAAAGATTAGAGAGAAGAAGTTTATAGAGAAATTGCTTAAGAAGGTTTATAGGAGTAATTTTTTGCGATGGTCTCAATTGTCAATCTATTTGTGATTAGAAAGTGTTAATCACCGGTGATATTCATACTCCTCGACCTCATTTTGTTATGCGAGGAGGCTGGTTTGGATTTTAACTGACTACAATCTTATTTACCATGAACTCTTAGCGCACCTTCGGTGCGGA
>DNCN01000094.1 GCA_003485015.1 bacterium | reverse complement strand
AGGTGTAGAAGGTGATCCTTTGGATAAGCAAGGGGTTCCCGACTAGATCCTTTATACTACCCTCGGATAAATCGATCGTATGCTCTTGGTTATCCTTCAAAGTTTCACCCAAGGTGAAAGTGAGAAGATTAGTGCTCGGATGGTAGATAAGGTCCCTTATGGGAACCATCCTACCTGTCCTCTTTTCATGAAGGCTTACCCCTTGAGGATCGATGGATACCTCCTCAGAGAGTCTTAGGCTAAAGATGCTGAGCTTATCCCCTCTTAGATACTCTCCCTGGACGGGGGTAGTCGATACGACCTTTGGTCCGGATGCATCGACATAGACCTTAAGAATCCTCTCCTCCTTCCTGTGGCCATTGGTATCGATGGCATAGTACCTTATGGTATGTTCCCCTTCCTCCTTTATGGAGATACCCTCTTTATATGGAAGGAATGGTCCACCATCTAAACTCACCTCTATCCTTTCGATTCCAAAGTTGTCCTCAGCCTCAAGGGTATAAATATTTGAGGGCGAGGCGATGATCTCATCAGTACTGGGACCCCTCTTGATCCAATACCCTTCCTTCATCTTAAGATTTGTCCTTGGTGGCTCACTATCGACCATTTTAAGGACAATCTCTTTCTCACTTATTGCATCATCTATCCTGAGTCTTACCTTAAGGTGATACTCACCAGCCTTGGGGATCTCAAGATTTTGGCTTAGGGTCCTCTCCCCATCAAGCTCAATCTCGACTTCATCCCCAAATGGAAGGTCATTTAGGAAGAGAGAGACCCTTCCCCTTCCCTTGCCCATACCCTTTATGGTAAGAATGATCGGTCCCTTTGAGTAGTAGACTGATCTATCCGTAGAGATCGAGGCCAAGGCTAACCCTCCAGAGTCGAAGGCCTCAGTTCCTGAGGCGAGGAGTTCTTCATCCAGATATAGGGCATAGACGAGCCTGTAGACCCCCAGTCTTGAAAGATTCACCTCTTTAGAGAGCCCGATCCTGTTTCTCCCCTTCTCTATCTCTCTTTCAAGCTCGAAGATCTGGGTATACTCCCCTTCGGGGTCATAGAGCCAGCCCCTGATCTTCGAAGAGAAGGCCCTATTCGATTCAAGAAGGAGATCGAGCTTGATTCTACCTGGGCAGAGTTCCACCTGAGAGGATAAGACCTTGACCGTATAGCCTAAGACATCGAACCTATAGGTACCCTCTATCTGAGAATCCATGGTCAAGAGCCTGTAGTCTAAGGTATAGGTTCCTGTCCTGAGGTGGTGGGGTAGGCTGAAGTTAAAAGAGCCCTCCTTCTCTTTAAGCTCTAACTCCTTCTCCAAGACCCCCTCTACACTCACTAAGAGTCTTCCCAACTGGGTGGTGGTGTAGTTGACCTCTACCTCTTGGCCGGCCCCATAGATGTCCCTCTCGCTCCAGAGGGTGATGATTTCTCCCTTCTCCCGGAGGTAGATCGAATTCAGATGGATACTCCTACCCGAAGACATATAGATTCCGTAGCCGATCTTCTGATCCGTGAATCTTACCGGTATAACAAAGCTCAGTCTCTCTTCTTGTCCTGCTCCAAGCTCAAAGCCCTCTGTTTTTTCATACTCATTGAAGTTGACCCGGGCATACATACTATGGGAGAGATCATTCAGGTTTGTAACCTTTATGGTGAGCTGGGCTGTCTCTCCTTCCTGATACAACTGCTTATCGAGATTGGCCAAAACCCCAATCTTCACCCCATTGATATGGAATGGTAACTGGTGACTGGTTATTGGTAATTGGTCATTCTCCTTCTCGCCCTCGGCTCTCGGCTGTAAGGTGTAAGCCGCCTCGTAGTCCCTATCCTCCATGTCATCCGGGATCTCGAAGCCAAACTCCACCTCCTTCTCCTCGCCTACCTTAAGCCAGAGCCTCTTCTCTTCATCTACTATGTCAAGGAGTTTTAGATGCAAAATGGCCTCCCCTTCGGCCGTGCCTGTATTTTTAATTCTAAACCTCAGTATTCCCTCTCTTCTTATATCAAAACTTATCCCTTCTTCCTCTCCCTCATCCCTTCTCCCTTATTGCCCCCTTGGATTCTTGTTATGGCAAACTCAGGGGCCAGGCTAAACCCCTGATCCCTCTCAGATATGCCCCGGCCATTATGTAAGACTATGGCCCTGGCCTTATAGTTGCCTTTTGAGGCGACAAGCGGCAGGTTGAAGGGATAGGTCTTCTCTAAGTTAGAGTCTAACTCTATCTCCTTTGCCTCTTCATAGAAACCGGTTTCTATCTTCAAACCCCCAACGAATCTATTCCCACCAATATTCTTTAGAATTACCTCTATGGGTAATTTGCCATCGACTATGGACTCTGGACTGTGGACTACTATCTTCGTTATCTCGACAATATTATCCTTTGATACCTTGAATTCCGCCTTCCCGCTACCCAATAACCCATCACCCATAACCCACCCCAGCTCATAGCTACCCTCTATCAGATCAAAGACCAGACTTCCTTCGATCTTCTCCCCTGTTGGCACATAAAATCCCTTCTTCAATTCAATCTTATCCTGGTAACTCCTCACTTGATAACTGGCTATTGGCAACCGATTACTGGTTTTAGATTTTGCAATTTGCAATCCGCTTTCTGCTCCCTGTCCTCTGCCCTCTGCTCTCTCTATTCTCATCTCTGCCTTCCGACACCACCCGGGCAACTGGCTACTGGTCTTAGATTTTGCAATCTGCAATGCTAAATTTGCCTCCTGCCTCCTGCCCCCTGCCTCCTGCCACCTACCTTCTCCCCCATTCTTTCTCCCTAAGGTAAATACTGCTTCCACCTCACTATCCAACTCACCACTATTCTTTACCACAAACGGTATCTCGCAGATCCCGATGGGATAGATCGCCTTAGGGGTAAGCTCAAGGGTAACCCTCTCCCCAAGTCTGATCTCTCTGGTGAGTGTCTTCTTTACATCTCCAGTTATTTCGACCTTCAAGGCCACATCCTGGGTAATAGCCAATTTTTGCTCAACGACCTTCGTCTCCCCTGGCTTAAGTTGGTAATTGGTAACTGGTAATTGGTAACTGCCCAATTCCTTCCCTTCCTTATCTACAACCCACAACCCGCAACCCGCAACCCGCAACTCCATCCCGCCCACATTCTTCACCAGGATTGTAACTCCAAACTCCTCCCTGCCCACCACCTCTGGTGCATCTATCTTCACCTCAAGCCCAGGTTCTATTACCTCGACAAAGTCTATGAACTTCAGATCTCCAAGACTTGCCTCTATACCAAAGGATCTTTGAGCCGAGGTCTGGCAAGAGAACTCCCTCTTTCCATTAGGCTGAACGACTATCCCTTTTTCACTGTAAATCTCCTCACCATTTACCCTCTTAACTACAAGATCTAAGGGATTGGTTTGAATCTGGGCATAATTATAGATCAAACCATTGACCCTTATTATCTCACCCGGCTTATACACCTTCTTTTCGGTCTCGAAGCAGAGGGAGGTCTGGGTGTTTACGATATAAAAGCTATCTTTACCAATAGAGATCCTCTGCCCCTTAGGTGTAAGGAGTTCTGCCTCAAGATAGATCTTACCCAGGGCATCGAGGGCTCCAATTCCATACCCTTGAACAATCCTATCCTTTACACCCTGTATCGGTATATCCTCAGTAAATAGAATCCTACCTACCTTCTTTAACCTCTTTATACCCTGCCTCCCACCAACCCATATAAATTCTTTATCTATAACCAGTGATGTAATGGAGTTTGCATCACCAAAGTAGTCCTCTGCAAGATATGGTATCCATTCACTGGTCTGCTTGTTATACATAGATACGCCCTCACCCGTGGCAAACCAGATGTAATCCCCATCCCTTGCCATTGTCCTAACCTCATCATCCACAAGACCGCCATTGGTATTCTCATGGGTGAAGGTCACCCAAGTGCCGTCTTTGAACCACTTGGCCCCAAGATCTGTCCCGGCCCAGAGATCATCTCCATCGAGGAGAATCGAGATCACCCCATTACCATCCAGAAGCTTATCAAGACTCCCTGTCAATCTATCATATCGGTAGAAGCCATCTGATGTGATACCCTCTGAGATAAAGTATACGAATTGAGAATCTGCCACGATCTTGCCGGCAGAGAAATGACTTAGACCAAGGCCCATAATCCTTATCTCTTCATTCCTGAAGGAGATCAAACCTCCTAAGTTATGGTTGTAGAAGAAGAGGGTCTCTCCATCCGATCCAATTGGACCCCACCTTAGGAGTTCATAATTGATAAAACAGAATAGATCTTCGAGTGTCAGGAATAGCCCATCCACCCGATCACCGAGATGCCCCTCGATGGGAACCCACTCAAGGTTCTCTGGTGGTTCGAGATTGAGCCTGAGAGTATGATCCGAGGGGTTGTATCTCAGGGTCTTGATCTCCCCCTGCTTTGATCTAAACCAGAGGTAGTCTTCATCCCGGCCAAAGGCCTCATCCGGTATAAAACTGTAAATAGACCACTTGTGATCTATCTTGTCGAACCTAAGCAAGCCCTCCTTACCAACCAACCATATGTACCTTGGATCTGAGGTAGCATGGGGATCAAGAAAGGATGGGGGTAGCTTAACTGGAAGGGGAAAGCCTTCAAGTTCATCCCCCTCCTGGTTACATCTGATTATCTTCTCCCCTCCGAGCATCCAGATGGAATCCTTGTCCTTATCCACAATAACCGGGGAGACCGGGGAGGGATCAGACCACCTCCAGAGGTATCTGCGGTCATACCGGATGAGAGACCCATTTCCTGCAATCCAGACATACTCAGGGGTGGCCACCATTGGACCGGGACCAAGTTCGGGAAATATCGGTCCTTGCCATCTCCGGACAAATGGGGGTCCAAGCTCCGAGATAAGCCCCTTCCATTGACCACTCTTCTTGTTGTAAACGGCGAACCCGCCACCATAGGTCCCAAACCAGACCTCATCCCCCACTACAGCAATGGAACTTGTTCCCCTTTCACCCCCTGTGATGGGATCCTTTATTTCGGGTATATGGAACTCTTCCAGTCTCCCATCTTCGCAATCATACCGGTAGACAAGGTCGAATCTGCCTCCAAGCCAGATCCACTTCCCATCAGGGGCCATAGAGAAGACCAGTAGACTCTCAAGCCCAGCAGGTCTTTCAAAACCTACTCCCTTCCTATATCTCACCACCCCCTTCCCATAGGTGCCTATCCAGAGCATTTCATTATGCACCATTAGGGAGATTATTTGTGATGGAAGACCGGTTGTCTCTGATATAAACTCAGTCATCTTTTCTACCCTACCACTCGATTTATCATACCGGTAGAGTCCTGCCCCAACCCCAAACCAGAGACAGTCCTCGGCCACGGCCATCTTCTCAACCGGGCCGATCCCCTCAATGCTCCTCCATCCGACACCCCCCTTATGGTAAATACTCAGACCAAGGTCTGTCCCAAGATAGATACTCTCTTGGTCAACTCCTATGGAGAGGATCTGATCACTCAACAGTCCAGAGTTTGTAGGATCTAAATGCTCCCATTCACCCGATCCTCCTCGGTAGACCCAGAGCCCATTGAGTGTGGCAAAGAGGATATGGTCCCCATCTACTGCCGCCGCCTGGACATTCTTCACCTCGGGATAGACATCCCAGACATCCTCTCCCGGTGGGGTATATGCCCTAAGCCGGAGGGTTGCCTTGGATATGAAAGGACCGAGGTTCTCAATAGTAGTCTCTGTCTTGACCTCATCGCCATAGAAGTATATCGGCTTGAGACTCTTGGGAAAGACCTCTGCCGCCAGGCCATCTATCTGGAGATAAAAGTTACTCAGCCTCTCTCGGCCATTCCTCTCATCCCGGAGACAGAGTGTGAGGATATATATCCCATCCACTATCTGATCTGGGATAGTAAAACCGATCACCCCTTCTCCTCCAGCCACAACCCCTCCCCTACCAGTCTCCTCCATAACCCTCACTCCAGAAGAATCGACCATCTCCAGGGTGTAGGTATAGGTTGTATCTACCCCACCTTTGTTGAGCAGGGTGATACTGGCTGCATCGCCAATTGAGTATCCTCTCTTTTCAAGATGGGGAAGAAGGTCTGATTCTGGAATAAAGTATGAAAACTCTTGATGGGTAGTGTTTGCCATACTCAGGGCAATGGATACCTTATGCCTCCCAGACTCAAGGTTATCTGGTAGGGTGGTGGTAAATAGAAGGGTAGTGGTCTGCCCTGGGAAGAGGGTGATGGTCTTAGAATCATGGTAGGTTGTCCCGGCAAGCTCAAGATCTACAAGCACATTTTCTTGAATGAACCTTCCGGCATTGACCAGTTCAAGTTCTATTCTCATCTTGTCTCTAACCCTATAAGACCTCTTATCTAACCTTGCCTCCTTGACAAGGAGTCTATTTGGGATCTCAATCTCCCCACTGATTCTTTCGGTCCTACCCCAATCCCTATTGGCCCTATACTCCAAGAGATAGGTTAATCTATAGATCCCGAAGTATATCTTTGGGATGGGGACCTTGAAACCGAGTCTTATGGACTTACCTGCCTCTATAAGATTAAACTCCTTTTCTGGACCGTATACTCCTTCTTCAGGGTCTATGAGTTTCACTCTTAATATTCCAGAAGCATCATTTGTCGTTATATTCTCCAAGATGAAGCATAGGTCATTGGCAGAAGAGAAGAGGTTTGGAATTTCTGGGGTGATGGTAAGAAGGGCATTTGGAATTTCAAACTGGGAACTTCCCGTATCTGTTATCACTCCATTCTGGTAGGCCTCTGCCTCGACTATATACATTCCGGAATTTGAGGGCGATGGAAGGGGATATCTCAAGGTCTTATTCCAGAGACCATTTGGAGAGAGGGTTATGGGGATATCCTTATTAAAGACCACGTTGCCGTCCGGACTTCTTATATACACCTTGATCTCTCCTTCAAATCCTACCCCCCGCACCTCTTTCGCCTCAAGGAGAATGTCCAGCTCTCCTTTTGCCATATCCAGATTGGTCTTTACATCTATCTTGAGAGAGGGAGAGACTGATCTCCCACTAAGCCCACATCCCCAGTATCCTATAATCAAGTTATTCTCTTCATCATATGGGATGGCATAGAAATCCCACCAGTTTCCTTTTGCCCCCCAGAATCTCGTAAAGTAGATAGAGCTTGTGGTATAACTGACAGTAATCTCCTTGTGGGCTGGGACGGTGTATGAGCCTATGGGGTGAATTCTAGGTGCGGCATGGCTTGTCCAGCGAAGTTTGATCGTTCTCTCTCTATCACTATTATTCCTGATGGTGATGAAGAAGGTGGCCGGACTACCAATTATCCGGGTCTCATCCCCATCCGAGGTGATAATAAAAGTAAGATCCTTATCCTCCTTTACTATCTCAAGACCTTTACTTACAGCAAACCTAAAACCAATCCTCTCTTGTTGAATCTCCTGTCCACTTCCATCTAAGAGGGTATAGCCCACCTTGTAGATGCCCAGAGTCGATGGAGCAGTATGTTCAAAGGGAATAGTGGTTGATTCCCCAGGCCCTAACGGTGCGGTAAGCTCTTGGCTGTAAGCTGTAAGCTCTTTCTTCTCTGGATCATACACCTTTATTACTACCTTATGGGCAGAGTCTGCTAATTGATAATTGCTAATTGATAATTGGAGATTGACCTTCTCCCCTGGTCTATACTCTGGTATGGGTATATTTGGATCCTGGGCAAAGGCAATCAGGTCTCTGATCAAATTCCTTCCATCCTGGCTCGATTGATTATGGCCATAGGCCCAGTCCTCGTAGAAGCCAGAGACGATGACCAGTCCCTCTCCATAGGGATACATCAACATAGCTGGCAGACCATTCTTTGTTCTACTTAAGAGTATAGTTGAATCCTCTGGCCATTGGGCAAGGTAGCCATCAGTGACTATGTCAAGAACGGCTGTATCCTGGCCAGCAAAGATGGGATGTGAGGTTGCAATCGAGGTCGAGCCCTGCCAGCAGGACTGATCCTCACTCCAGCCATAGGCCTTCAGTTCATCACCCCTGGGTAGGGCCTTAAAGTCATAACCATGCTGCTGGGTAAAGCAGATGATTACTCCTCCTTGCTTTACATACTCTTCAAGTCTAAGCTTAGTAAGTTTCGAATTTGAGATACCTGATAGACCCAGGGTGGGGATAATCAGTACAGGGTAATCAGCCAAGGTCTTTCCCTCAGCCATAAGGGGTACAAGGTCATCTGAGACAAGGGTGACTGGCTCACTCCATCTTCCAAGGAGATGGCCCATTCCATCAGAGAAGCCTCTTAACAGAAGGGCCACCTCTGCATCACTTGAAAGATACATCTTGGTGGGGTACCTTGGGTTAGAGACCTCATAGTTGTCATCCGGGTGGTCGTTTATCCTCGCGCCGTGTGATGTGTCGGCCAGATCTACCTTCTTCTGAGTCTCAGGATGATTGAGGATTTCGATGAAGGCATCTGCTTCGAAGACATCAGTATTTGGGATATCGGTCGTTCTTTGGACATTCAGATAGAGGCTATAGTCTTTCTTGTAAGGTATCTCATCGGTGACAAACTCCTTGGAGCCTGGAGACTTGGTCTTATCCTCACTGAACCAGTAGTCCCAGTGCTTGGCTCCTTTTATGACCTTGAGTGTTAGTTTAAACCTCTCTCCTTTACCCAGTCTATTGGTGATGACAATCTTATGGTGGACCACCTGGTTTGGTCCAACACCACCATGGTAGGGATTGATCACCTTTGCCTTAAAGTAGCCGGTTTTAAAGACGAAGAGATAATGGTCTTCTCCATCAGCATTTTTAGGATCATTTGGATCTTTGATAATATTACCATCAAGGGAGTTACCAGCTAAATCAGTGGCAGAACCTGCAATCTTTATTATATAACGTGTCTTTTCTTTAAGAAGTTTTTCAGGGGTGAAGGTAAAAGCAGTCCCATCTGGCTTCCAGTACCAATCACCGTCAGACTTTCTTAGGGTCTTTCCACCTCCTTCAAGGGTAAATCCCTTCTCTGCTGACTCTTTATCCATCTTCTTGTTAAAGATAACCCCAATGGTGCAATCAAGGGGAATGTTCTCTGGCCACCCTACTTGATCAGCAGGGAATATCTGTTCGCCAAGG
>DNCN01000053.1 GCA_003485015.1 bacterium | reverse complement strand
GGTGATTCTATTGATAGGGGCGGTGAGCATAGCCCTTGCTGGTGAGATGACTGGATTGGAAAAGCAGGCTGAAAAGGAGATAGAACCTGTGGAGGATTTGATGAGGTTGGGGATAGACTATCATCATAAAGGCGTTGAAGGTAATAAAGAGGCGGTCAAAAAGGCAGAGAAGATATTTAAGGATGTCTTGGCTCTTAACCCAGATCATGTTGAAGCCCTTGCTTGGTACGGAAGTATTCTTACCATGAAAGGTCGTGATGCAATATTTCCTATCTCCAAGCTGATGCATGTCCATCGAGGAACAAAGAAGATGGATGAAGCTATAGAGAAATCCCCAGACAATGTTACTGTTCGGATGGTTCGGGTAGGTAACAGTTTGGGGCTGCCTGAATTCTTTGGTCGGCTTGACTTAGCTATCAGCGATTCTGAGTATCTACTTAAACTTAAAGAAAGAGATGCAACCTCTGTACCTGATGAACTTCTACCTCAGATATACCTTAACTTAGGACTGGCACACAAGAAGAAACAGAATAAAGAGCAGGCAGAAAAGTATTTAAAAAAGGTTATTGAAATTGCCCCTGAATCCAAAGAGGCAGAAGTGGCTAAGAAGCTGCTTCTTTAAAATAAGACCCATCTTGCCCATTACTTCTCACAGGCTTCTTTCTCTTCAAGCCATCTTTCTGTTCCAACCTCTTTTCTCCTTAAGAGTGCCTCCTGGCGCTCTTGAACCTGCTTCTTTGCCTCTTCTTCACTCAAAGATGGATCATAGAGTTCCATGAATGTCCTACATGGAAATTCATCACATAGACCACAATGCTCTATCTGCTTTCTGTTAATACAGCAATCGTAGAATGGACAAACCTCAACATTCATCTGTGTTGTCCAAAATGGCTTACCTTTTATATAACCACATCCTGGACATTGTTTTTTGAAGTATTCGCAGGTTCCACAATACAACCCACATACAGATGCTAAATTTCTATCTGACATCTTTATTTATCCCTCTTTCTCGCATTCTTATATCGCCTAATCACCCACTCCGCCTCCTGGGCTACTCTTTCTCTTAACTCCTTTGGCTCCAACACCTCGGCATATCGGCCAAATCCAAGGGTAAAGAAAGTAGGATAGCCGAAATTATCTACATCCATCTGGAAGATGAGAGAACCATCGGGCTGAACGATCACTTTCTCTCCAGCCCAGATATACCTCCTGGCAATCCCAGCCATCTCTCTATCCACCTTTATCTTGACATGGTATTCTCCCTGTTTCTCCTCGTAGGCCTTGACCGATTCCTTCCAATATCTGTTGACGTCAAAGTCACCTGGAATGACAAAGGATTCTTCAAGCTCCTCTACCTTCTCTATCCGATCTACCCTGAATGTCCGAACGTGCCTTCTCTTATAGCAATAGGCAGCCAGATACCAGACCCCAGCTTTACAGATGAGGCCGTAAGGACTGATCCTGCGTTCTTCAGAGGCAAGCCGACTGTGTGAGGGATAAGCGATCAAAAGCCCCTTTCTCTTAAAGATGGCTTCTCGAAGATTCTCAAGGTAGTCTTCTCTCTTTGCGCCAAACCAGGAGGTCATATCGAAGAGTATAGACTTGCGCGCCTCTCTTATCTCTCTTCTGGGCTCTTCTGGCAAGATGGATTCGATCTTGATCAGGGCCTGCTTTATGGCTGCCTTGGGGTCAACCTGTTCAATGACACTGCCACCCAAAAAGAGCGAGATCAACTCCTTTGAGGTAAAAAGATTTGGAGTAAGCTTGTACCCCTCCATCAAGGAGTAACCACCTTCTGGGCCAGGGAGGGCGACAACAGGCACCTTAGCTAAACACAAGGAGTTTATATCCCGATAGATGGTTCGGATGGAGACCTCAAAGATCTCAGCCAGTTTCTTGGCCGTAAGCTTCTTGTAACTTTGTAAAAACAAGGCAATCCCTAAGAGCCTCTCTGTCTTCATCGCTCGAAAAACTCCTCTTACTTCCAACCAAACAATCGGGCTATTTCTTGCTCTTCGACGATTACCACAGTCTTAAGATACTTTCTCCGTATCTTCTCCATGGCATCCCTCTTTTCGATATGGGCGGCCTCTTCGATCATCTCTGGCATCCATCGTTCCATAACATCCCAGACATCGATGCAGAATCCGGCTAGGGCATCAACCTTGGCAATCAAGAATTGACTCTGGAGCTCTACCATCGCCTGATCAAACCTATATTTCTTCTCCTTACCAGACATACCGACCAACTTTCTCAAAGTTCCAGTTGGGGTCGGACCTTGCTCAAGCAGGGTTCCATAGATCCTCTTGGCTAGATGGCTCAACCTTCCCGCTTGATACGCCTGGGTGTAATCAGGACTGCCTTGGCAAACATAGAAGTACGGAAGATATTCCAAAGAGATGAAAGAGGGTTTTTTAGCCAGCGGCTTCCCGAAGAAGACTCGTCTGGACTTTGACAGGGTGTCTCGCCAACCTAAGATAGTCTTGCCATCGCCCCAAATCAAAGTGACTACTGGATCATCCCAATCGCAGCCTTTGACAGGATAGTTGCACATTGCCCCCCACAGACTGGGCAGCTCATACCTCTGAGGGAAGAGAAAGCAGAATCCAACCTCGTCGATGAATCTTACAGCCTCATCCTCTGTATGGACGAAGAGCTCAGGGATACGGTGGTAATTTCTGTCTCGAATGGCCTCAATCTCCTCAGTCTTAACCATCCTGAAGCACCTTCCTTTCACAATGATTTTACTACCCTATTCCTGACATCTGTTTGTCAGGATTATACCATTAAAAGAGTGATTTTTCTATAAAAACTACCAAACCACAAAAAGATTATACAGCCTTGATCCCACCTTTACTTGTATACAAATCTGTATATAATCTGGATGCAACCAACTTAACGTCGATTTACACCAAGGAGAAAAACTTGCCATCCGAGAGAAAAGATGATATAATGGTGACACCCAGGGCCAGGATATCTGGTTCTAGTGTCACCAAGAAAAAGGAGACAGCAAGTGAATAATCTGGTTCCAGTAGAAAGAAGAGGACAAGGTCCTTACTTGATATTCCATTTTGGAATATCAGGTTGGGGTGGAACAAGAAAATTGCCTTATGCCTCCACCGAACAAGGAGTAGCCGTGCTCTCCTCTGTACTCAATAGTGAAAGGGCCATCTTGGTCAATATCCAGATCATGAGAACCTTTACAAGGCTGAGGAAGATGGCTACTGACTTTGCAGAACCCAAAAGGAAGGTTGAGGCCATGGAGAGAAGGTATGATGCCCAGTTCAAGGTAGTCTTTGATGCGATAAAGTCTCTGATGACTCCACCACAAAAGAAGATAAAAGCAATAGGATTTAGAAAGAAGAAGGAATGAATCCAGAGCTAAAGAACCTAATCGACTCCTTCGACAACCTTGATCCCAAAGGTCAGATCAGACTTCTCAGAGCCCTGAAAGAACTGGATACCTTTGAGGCCTACAACCAGGTCTGCCGTTGGTTCCTAGAGTCCAAGGATGGAAGCGTAAAGGACGAAGCGTTAAAGACCCTAAAATCCTTTGATAGAAAACTCCAAAAGATGGAAAGACAAGAATCCCCTTACTCCGCCAAAGCCAGACCCATAGACAATATAAATCCCTTTAAGCCTCCATATCGCAGTGGAAGAACCCAGTAGTGATTACGGGGAGAAAGGACTGTATCGATCCGGACTCCTCTTCCTTACTCCCTCATCCCTACATTCCAAGGGGGACGTCCTCAAGAAAAAATCCATTCCAGAAAACTCAAAAATTCCATTGACAATTTATCTATTTTGATATATTATTATCAATAATGTTTGATTATGAATTTTACCAAGATGAAGAAGGAAATGAGCCTGTTAAGGACTTAAGAATAGCCAGGGACAGGATGAGAAACGACCAGAAGAAAAAGGAGACAGGCGATGGTTAAGAAAAAGACAAGGGCACAGATCTTTATGGAGGAACAGCTAAAGAATCAAGAGGTAGCAGAATCCTTTCATCAAGGCCTTGAAGAAATGAGACTTTCTGTTAAGATTGCTCAACTCAGGGAGAAGCGTGGACTGACTCAGACCCAATTGGCCGCTATGATGCATACCAGCACTCCAGTGATTTCAAGGTTGGAAAATGGAGAACGTTGCACCCTAAGCACATTAAAGAAAGTTGCTGACGCTCTAAACGCTATTTTAAAGATCGATCTAATTCCCAAGGAGAGGCTCAAAAAGGTTTAATTCTACGCTAACGCGTCCTTCCCCTGTCGAGGAGTCACCAAACACCATACACCCAGAGGGCAACCTTAACCCCTATTCCGCAGTCTATCCATCAAAAATCGTCAAAATCCACATTTTAGGAGTTAAGCATATCGAATAAGTCTTTGAAAAACAAGGGATTGCATTTTTAAAAGGTG
>DNCN01000076.1 GCA_003485015.1 bacterium | reverse complement strand
AATGGTTTATAATCGCCAAATTTTTTTTTTAAATATACCACCAGAGGAGGTCAGGTTAGAATCTTCTTCAGAGAGTTGACTAAGCATAGGTTGTCCTTTCTTCTCTTTACTGCCACTCTGAAGAAATAGGGGTTCAATCCCTTGAAGTTGCTACAATCCCGGATGATAATCCTATCCTTTAAAAGGTGCAAGAATAAAGACTTAGCCTCAAACCTCTTATTTAATATCTTACAGAGGATGAAGTTTGCTGAGGAATAGTAAGGGTGGATATCTTTGATCTCTTTAAACTGGGCGAACAGGAAGTCCTTCTCCTTCTCTACCCACTCTCTTGTCTTCTTGATGAAGTTTGGGTTGAACAACTCTTCTCTTACTACTTGTTGGACGAGGGAATTCACTGACCAGGTGGGTTGGAATGGGGCTATCTTTCGGATTAGGTCTTTATGGGCAACCAAATAACCGATCCTCAATCCTGGTAGACTGAAGAACTTAGTGAAACTCCTTAAAATCAAAAGGTACTTATGATTGACTACCTCTTTTACCAAAGAGAACCTGCTTGGGTCGCCAACAAATTCGATGAACGTCTCATCAATTAGAAGACAGGTCTTGGTATTTAAAGAAAAGTTAAGGAGGTTGGTCAATTCATCCCTTTTAAGGAGATATCCAGTGGGATTATTGGGGTTGACCAAGATAATCATATCTGGGCGTGGTAAATGGTCTTTGATCTTTTTAATATCTATGTGGAATTGTTCCTTTTCGCGGGCAAAGAGAGAGTGTGTCTTTATCTTTGAGAGCTTTAGACTAAAAGCATATTCGGAGAATGTCGGGCAGTAGATGAGTGCCAGGGAACACCTGAGCGCTTGAGGGATTAGATAGATAAATTCAGTTGAGCCATTACCAAGCAAGATATTCTCTTCATTAACTCCTAAGTATTTAGCCAAGACAATCCTTGCCGATTGCGATTCTGGATCGGGATAACAAGTGATCGCATCGCAAGATTTCTTAATAATCTCCTTTATCCTTGGCCAAGGCCCAAGAGGATTGATGTTACTACTAAAGTCGATGATCTCCCCCGGAGGAATTTGGTAAGAATCTATGATCTTCTGGATGTGACCACCATGACCAGATAACATCTCGCCCTGCTATTCTCTTCGATTCTTCATCGGGGTATTAATTAACCAAGGAAGAAAACACTTGGTATTACAAGAAAGATAGAAAAGAGACCTCCTTTTAGGTGCTGTAGCTTACCAGTTTTTGCCCCCCCTGTCAATTCTTTTCAAGATAATACTTGACAGAAATAGTCGTATACGATACCATAACCCGATATAAAAGATTATCCTATTTAGAAACTTAAGACAAGATGAGATTCTCCACCAAAAGTAGATATGCCCTAAGGGCAGTGGTCGATTTAGCCTCCCATTCTAATGGAAGGCCTATCTCAATCACAGAGATTTGCCAGAGGCAGGGGCTTTCTTCCGATTATATAGAACAGCTATTCATTAGGTTGAAGAAGGCTGGACTCCTTAAAAGTGTCCGTGGATCCCAGGGAGGTTATCTCTTGGCCAAACCAGCTGGAAGTATCACCGTTGGAGATATCATTCGAACCGTGGAAAGGCCTTTGACTCCAGTAATCTGCTTAGATCGAGAGGGAGAGGGAATCAAAGAGTGTTCAAGGAGTAAAGAGTGTCTGACAAAGCCCTTCTGGGAGAAGGTGAACGAAAAGATTGGCGAAGTTTTAGATTCAACCACCTTAGAAGACTTAGCCAAAGGAGGAGACGGATGCTAACGGTCAGAGATCTCCATGTTGAGGTTGCGGGTAGAGAGATTCTAAAAGGGATAGATATAGAGATAAGGGAAGGGGAGACCTGCATTCTCTTTGGACCCAATGGAGGTGGCAAGACCTCCCTGCTTCTTGCCCTGATGGGCTTCTCTAACTACCAGGTTACTAAAGGAGAGATAGTCTTTAAGGGTGAAGTGATCAATGATCTGCCCATCAACGAACGGGCTAAGAGAGGTATCGGTATCTCTATGCAGCGTCCGCCGGTAGTAAGAGGAGTAAAGACTAGACAGATGGTAGAGATTGCCTCAGATGGCCAAGCTGATGCAAAGGAATTGGCTCATCAACTCGACTTGATAGAGTTTTTGGATCGGGATATAAACCTGGGATTCTCTGGTGGAGAGATAAAGCGATCCGAACTCCTCCAGCTTCTGGCTCAATCCCCAGACTTAGTCTTGCTGGATGAACCCGAGAGCGGGGTAGATCTGGAGAATATCGCCTTAGTGGGAAAGGTAATCAATAAACTTTTGGAGAAGTACCTTCACCGCAAGAGAAAAAAGGCGGGCCTAATTATCACTCATACCGGCCACATCCTCGATTACCTGGAAGCTGATAAGGGGTATGTCCTTTTTGATGGTCAAATCGGCTGTCAGGGGAATCCACGAGAGATATTAGAGGATATCAGAAGAAGAGGGTATGAGGCATGCACGATCTGTAGGAGATAATGATGGAAAGATCTGACGAGTTAGCCTCTGTGGTCCTCTCAAAACAAGCGCCCTTGGGAGAAGACATCAACGTCTCTGAGTATTGCGAGACTACCGAAGAACGGACCTACCAGGAGGAGCTATCTTCTTTAGATGAAGAGGATAGACTCAGGATGAGAGAAGTTGGCATTGAGGCCAGTGAAGAAGGCCGCTCAGGGACCTTTGTGCAGATGGACCATTCGGTCATTCATGAAGGTTCACACCAGGAAGGTTTAGAGATTATGGATATTACCTTGGCCCTTGAAAAGTATGATTGGTTAAGGGATTACTTTTGGAAGGCCGTACCAGTCGATACCGATAAATATACTGCTACAGTCCAGAGTAGACCCCATCATGGCTACTTTATCCGTGCCCTACCGGGGGTAGAGACAACCCTTCCCCTTCAGGCTTGTCTATTTATAGGTAGAGAAGGACTTGCGCAGTATGTGCATAATGTGATCATTGCCGAAGAAGGCTCGAAGCTCGACATTATCACTGGTTGTGCCACGGCGAGGCATGTTAAGGGAAGCCTCCATGTTGGTGTCAGTGAATTTTATATTAAACCTCGGGCAAAGGTGAGTTTTACTATGATCCACTCCTGGGCTGAGGAGGTGGTGGTAAGACCTAGGACAACGAGTGTGGTTGAAGAAGAGGGGGTCTTTCTCTCCAACTACATCTGCCTAAAACCGGTTAAGTCTTTACAGATGTATCCTACAACTAAGTTAGTGGGGCAAGGGGCTATGGCGCGATATAACTCTATTCTTTATGCCCACACCAATTCCTATCTGGACGTTGGCTCTCGGGTTTATCTCTCTGCTCATTGCACCCGGGCTGAGATATTGGCTCGAACTATCTCCAGTGGGGGAAAGATTATAGCTCGAGGGCATCTTATAGGCGAGATTCCAGAGGTTAAGGCCCATCTTGAATGTCGGGGACTCATTCTTAAAGATGGCGTCATCCATGCGATTCCAGAATTGGAGGGTAGAGTGGCTGGTGTGGATATGAGTCACGAGGCGGCGGTGGGCAAGATTGCCCAGGAGGAGATCGAATATTTGATGGCCAAGGGGTTATCAGGCAGTGAGGCTATAGCTACCATCGTTCGAGGATTTATGGATGTGGGGATTATGGGACTTCCAGCTCCTCTAACCCAAGAGATAGATAAAGCAATTAAATCTTGCGAAAGAGAAATATTCTAAGGAGGTATAACCTACATGAAATTGGATGATATCGTGATCTCCCAAGCCATTGTGGAGAGTTTCACTAAGGATCTTGTGGACTACTTGGAGGTTGATGTTGCCATTGCTGGTGGTGGTCCAGCTGGAATGACTGCCGGATACTATTTGGCTAAGCAAGGTAAAAAGGTGGTTATCTTTGAACGGAAGCTTTCGGTAGGTGGTGGCATGTGGGGTGGGGGAATGATGTACAACAAGTGTGTCTTTCAAAAGGCATCACTGCCCATCCTTGATGAGGTTGGGGTAAGATACAAGGAGTACCGAGAGGGTTATTTTATCGCCGATTCTTTAGAGACGGTCTCTGGTCTTTGCTTTGCAGCCATTAAGGCGGGTGCGAAGATTTTCAACCTCATCTCTGTTGAAGATGTAATGATCAGGGATGAGGAGAAGGTAACGGGGCTTGTCCTCAATTGGAGTGCCGTAGGTATCGCTGGTCTCCATGTTGACCCCCTAACCATTCGCTCAAAATATGTGGTTGATGCCAGTGGCCATGCGGCCGAGGTAGCCCAGATAATCACGAGAAAGATCGGTAAAAAGCTCTTCACCGACACGGGAGAGATCTTGGAGGAGAAGCCTATGTGGGCTGAAGTAGGGGAGGAGACCATAGTGAAGAATACTACAGAGATCTATCTAAATGTTTATGTGGCTGGGATGGCCTCAAACACCGTCTTTGGTGGCCCAAGGATGGGGCCGATCTTTGGTGGGATGCTGCTCTCTGGCAGGAAGGTAGCCGAGCTGTTATTGGAGAGATTGAGGTAGACAGGAGAGGAGTCGCTGCTTTGGAATAGTTATTAGACGCTGTTGGTCGAGACTCTTGCCTTAGAAGGAGGTAGTAAGATTGCCTAAGACCATTGCCGAAATTAATGAGAAGATCAAGAAGGGTGAAGCAGTAGTTGTTACCGCAGAAGAGATCATCGATCTAACTGAGAAGAAGGGCATCAAGAAAGCAGCCAGGGAGGTAGATGTGGTTACGACCGGCACCTTTGGGCCGATGTGCTCTTCTGGGATCTACTTCAACTTTGGTCATTCTAAACCGAGGATCAAGGCCCAGAGGGTATGGCTGAACAATGTCCCAGCCTATGCAGGATTGGCCGCAGTCGATATCTATTTAGGTGCGACTGAATTGAGGGAGGATGATCCGGCCAATACTGTCTATCCTGGCGCATTCTCTTACGGCGGTGGTCATGTCATCGAGGATTTGGTTAGAGGAAAAAGCATTCGATTGAGGGTGGTCGCTTACGGTACAGACTGCTACCCCCGTAAGGAACTTGAAACCCTAATCAATATCCATGATCTAAATGAAGCAGTACTCTTTAACCCCAGAAATGTTTATCAAAACTACAATGTGGCTGTTAATCTTTCAAATAAGATCATCTATACCTATATGGGCATCCTCCAGCCTAAACTGGGCAATGCCACCTACTGCTCAGCCGGTCAGTTGAGTCCTCTCTTGAATGACCCTTATTACAAAACTACCGGTGTGGGCACAAGGATATTCTTAGGTGGTGGAGTGGGGTATGTTGTGTGGCAAGGGACCCAACACAATCCGTGTGTGGTTCGCACAGATAAGGGTCTTCCGAAGTATCCAGCGGCGACACTGGCCGTCTTGGGTGATCTAAAAGGGATGTCCCCTAAATGGCTTAGGGGTGTCTCTATGACTGGGTATGGGGTGAGCTTGGCTATAGGGATTGGGGTGCCTATCCCCATCCTCAATGAGGAGATCCTCTCTTACACTACGGTTAGGGATGAAGAGATTTATGCCCAGGTGGTGGACTACAGCAAGGATTACCCAGAAGGTAGAGCAAAGAGTTTGGGTGAGGTGAATTACGGCCAACTCAGATCTGGCAAGATAACTATAGCTCATAAAGAGATACCTACCTCTGGTCTTTCAAGTTACGCTCGGGCCAGAGAGATTGCCCAATTACTCAAAGAATGGATAATTCAAGGGAGATTCCTTCTCTCTGAGCCAGTTCAGCCAATCCCTGGTCCAGAGTCAAGCATTAAACCCAAACTACTGAAAGAGAAGGGATGATTGGTATGGATCAAACCCCTATTCAAAAGAGACGGATTGTTCTAACCTTCCCTAAAGAGACCGTCAATCAGCCTATAACCTACCATTTGGTCAAAGATTATGACTTAATGATCAATATCTTAAGGGCTAAGGTCAGCCCTGAAGAAGAAGGGAAGTTAGTCATCGAATTGAGCGGAAGGGCAAGAGACATAAAGAAAGCCATAACTTACCTCAAAGACTTAGGGGTCAGTATCCAGCCCCTGGCCCAAGACATCAAATGGCTTGAAGATAGATGTACCCACTGTACTGCCTGTATCTCTATCTGCCCTTCAGGGGCACTCTCGGTTGATCGGAAAGAGATGTTCGTGAGCTTCGATTCGGAGAAGTGCATCCTCTGCACACTCTGCATCCCAGCTTGTCCGTTCAAGGCTATCGAGATCCTACTCTAAAGCTACCCTTCAAAGGCTTTCATATTCTATCAGGGAGGTTATAAGAGAGATTTCAAAAGGAAGAGAAGATTGTGTGCAAAAAGAATAAGGCGATGAAGGTGGCTGTGGCCATGAGTGGCGGAATAGACTCAAGTGTCACGGCCTATCTCTTATCTGAGGCTGGCTATGAGGTAATCGGGGTGACTATGGATCTACCCAAATCGGACTTTCAGATTGACAATTCGTGGAGCTATTGCCCTGAGCGATCTTCTGAGGATACTATGAAGATAGCAGAAAGTTTGGGCATTCCTCATCATACTATCAATCTAAGGAGAGATTTTAAAGAGAAGGTGATTGACCATTTTTTGGAGGAGTACCAGCAAGGTCGGACCCCAAATCCCTGCATCATCTGCAACAGAGAGATAAAGTTTGGGCTTTTGCTAAATGAGGCTAAAGAGCTTGGGATAGATGTTATTGCCACTGGCCACTACGCCAAGATAGAGAAGAGGGGCGATCGCTACTTCCTGAAGAGGGCCAAAGACCTGTCCAAGGATCAGTCTTACTTCCTTTCCTTTTTGAGCCAGGAGCAGTTGAGTCATAGCCTTTTTCCCCTTGGCGAATACCAAAAGGAAGAAGTAAGGGAAATAGCATATAGTCTGAGGTTTGGGGTTGCTGAAGGGAAAGGATCTCAAGAGGTATGCTTCATTCCAGATGATGACTACAGAAGATTCCTAAGGGAGCAAGTTAAAGAGAGGATGAAGCCAGGCTATATCTTAGATCGAGAAGGCAAGATTTTGGGGAAACATCAGGGTATTGCTTTTTACACCATCGGCCAGCGGAGGGGTCTTGGTTTAGCCCGAGGCAAGCCCCTTTATGTTATAAGGATAAACCCTAAAGACGATACCCTGGTCGTTGGCGAAGAGGAAGAGTTGTATCAGGATGAACTGGTGGTTAAGGATGTAAATTGGGTGAGCATTGAGCAGTTGACCTCTGAGTGCAAGGCCTGGGTCAAGATCCGATATCTTCATAAAGAGAGCGAAGCCCTGATCTATCCCGTAGATGAAGGTAGAGTGAGGGTAAAGCTCAAAAGGCCTCAGCGGGCTATCACCCCAGGCCAGGCAGCAGTCTTTTACCAGGACGATATGGTCTTAGGAGGAGGCTGGATTGAGGGGTGAATGAAGATTTAAAATCTTGCCGGTTTTGATGCAAAGACTAGTTAAGCAATCCCTGTTTTATCCTTTGCAAATTTCAACCATTCTTCCTTTTGATCAGTGGTGGTAAATATTCTATTCGGGATAAGTGCTATTCCACCTCTATCTGTTATAAACTCAATATACTTATTACCTTCGTTTATCTCTTTGATAATGTTCCAGCTGAATTTGGTCTCGGTGCCCATTCGTCTAAATACCAATCCCTCTTCATCAAATTCAAATTCACTTGGAAGAGGTTTATCAGTGCCCAGTTGCTCAATGAGAAAACTTCTAACCCTTCTTTTCACTATATTTTTGTAAAGAACCTGATAGATGGCTATAGCGGCTAAGACTGCTAAAGAGATAATAATAATCGGCTTCTCCGCTGGAATACCAAAGCAGAGACAAAGGCAGAAATAGAATAGGAGTAATACTAAAATGAGAGCTCCCATCACCCATCCTTCCCTTTCCCATTTCCTCGCTATTTTGGATCTCCCTATAAGGCGCATTTCAGCCTCGACCGTTTCATCGATTGTAGATTCATATTGAATCTTCATTTGTTCCATCCATTCAGCTTAAATAAAAAGGGAGATAGAATAGCCACAGCCAAGAAGACGACTGTGTTGACTGTGATTGCCACTGTCCTGTCTACTTTCTGAAGAGAAGGCAGAGACATACCACAAACCCTCAAACTCCTGTCCACATTCTTCACGCCTTGGCGTAAACCCCTCCTTTTCTTGGAAGATCCAAATGGCGAACTCAAAACTGCTATCGATAAGGCTATTTGTGTCAGACTAAACCTTGGTCAATCATGGCATCCGCTACCTTGACAAACCCAGCGATGTTAGCACCATTGACGTAATTTACATGATTGCCTTCTCTACCATATTTGACGCACTGCTCATGGATGGCCATCATTATCTCACGCAGTTTTTTGTCAACCTCTTCCCGTGACCAGGACAGCCGCATGCTGTTTTGAGTCATCTCCAACCCCGAGGTAGCCACACCACCGGCGTTAGAGGCCTTGCCCGGTGCATATAAAATCTTTGCCTCTTGAAATACCTCAACACCCTCGGGGGTAGTAGGCATATTTGCCCCTTCACCCACTGCAATACAGCCATTTTTGACCAAAGTCTTGGCATCCTCTTCATTTATCTCGTTCTGGGTGGCACTGGGAAAGGCAATATCGCACTTTATTCCCCAAAGCCTTTGATTTTCAAAATACTTACATTTAAATTCCTCGGCATACTCCTTTATCCGACCACGCCGTATGTTTTTTAGTTCCATCACATAGGCCAGTTTTTCTTGATCAATCCCATCCTCATCATAAATAAAACCATTGGAATCTGATAAGGTTACTACCTTTGCCTCTAACTGGATCAATTTTTCTGCTGTGTATTGGGCAACGTTACCCGAGCCCGATATAACACAGACTTTACCCTCTATAGATTCGCCTCTGGTCTTTAGCATCTCTTCTACAAAGTAGACACAACCGTAACCAGTGGCTTCGGGCCTAATTAAACTTCCACCCCAATTTAGTCCTTTGCCAGTGAACACACCGGTAAACTCATTGCGCAGCCTTTTATATTGGCCAAACATATAACCAATCTCTCGTTTGCCCACCCCAATATCACCAGCGGGTACGTCTGTATCCGGTCCAATATGCCTGTATAATTCAGCCATGAAGCTTTGGCAAAACTTCATCGCTTCATTGTCGGACTTGCCCTTGGGATCGAAGTCAGAACCACCTTTTCCTCCACCCATAGGGAGTGTGGTTAGTGCGTTCTTGAACACCTGCTCAAAGGCCAAAAATTTCAAAATACTTAAATTAACGCTTGGGTGAAAGCGAATTCCTCCTTTGTAGGGACCGATTGCACTGTTCATTTCCACGCGGTATCCCCGATTGATTTGAACCTCGCCTTTATCATCTAACCAGGGAACACGGAATATGATCACCCTTTCTGGTTCAACCATTCTCTCTAAGATCTTTGCCTGTTGATATTTAGGATTCTTTTCGATAAATGGCATTACCGAGCCCACCACTTCTCTTACTGCCTGATAAAACTCAACTTCGGCTGGATCCTTTTTGGTCACCTTTGCCATAAACTCCTCGATCTTATTTGACATCCCTACCTCCTTTTATTTGGTTGTACGCTCTCGGATAATCCGAGGCATTCTCTTTTTTATCTTAGCAAATCTTAGCAAACCCGCCTAAATATTGCAAACCCGCCTAAGTATTTTTCCCTCACTTTTTTACCCAAGATCTCCCAAAAGCTTCAAAAAGCTTCAAAAGATTGAGAA
>DNCN01000075.1 GCA_003485015.1 bacterium | reverse complement strand
AACTAAATTGCAGATGATCCTTGATAAAAGGAGATCTCCTTAAGGATAAAGAACTGATGGGCTAAAAGGGCATTAGTTGCTTCCCTTGAGGAGGGTCCCAGGTTGATATAGAGGGAGAGAAAAAGAGACGACACTTACTCTGGAAGAGTGAATCCTAAAGAAACGGGGTGCCCACTTTAGTGGGTCGTTGATTCGAACTTTGATTCCATAAAATTTTTTACAGTAACCAGATAAGATAAAGGAGGAATGGATGAAGAAGTGCCTTATTGCTCTATTCATGTTTGTCACAGTTTGGGGGTGCACCTCAGAAGCTACTCAAGAGATTCAATGGATCTATGGTCTATCCAAGAGTTTGAAATTGGCCCAAGAAGAGAATAAGCCCTTAATGGTAGATTTCTATGCCGATTGGTGCATCTGGTGCAAGAGATTGGATAGAAGGACATATCGCCATTCAGGGGTGATAGAACTTTCTAGTAATTTCGTCTGCGTAAAAATAGATACTGATAAGAATCCACGATATGTTCGGAGATATAGCATCAGGGGGCTACCAACGATCATCTTTCTTAAGCCTAATGGTGAAATCATTGAAAGGGTTCTGGGATATAGAGATGGGAAAACCTTAACAGAGATAATGTCAAAGGTTATCAAAAAAAATGATAAAACTCAGTGAATTATCATTTATTGCCAGTCTTCTTGCTGGAATAGCAACCTTTATCAGTCCCTGCGTCCTTCCTTTAATCCCTGCTTATATATCATTCATTACTGGCGCTTCCATAGAAGAGTTAAAGAATGGAAAGGGTTCCACTAAGCACACCCTCCTAAGTGCCCTTTTCTTCGTCTTTGGTTTTAGTCTTATATTCATTCTGCTTGGTGCTTCAGCGACATACTTAGGAGCTTTGCTGGGTGAAAATAGAGATCTTCTTCGAGTAATAGGAGGAGTAGCAGTAATTCTCTTTGGGCTGCATCTTGCTGGCGCCCTTCGGATTAAATTCCTCTATCAAGAAAGAAGATTATTGCTACCGATAAAAAGGATCCGCTTGGGTTATTTAAGTCCTTTCTTGATCGGTTTAGCCTTCGCTCTTGGCTGGACTCCTTGTGTTGGACCGATCCTTTCTTCAATCTTGATTTTAGCCTCTGCCCAAGAGACGATGCATGAAGGGATAATGCTCTTGGGTATATATTCATTCGGCTTAGGGGTACCTTTTTTAATTACTGCACTTGCAATCAACCAAGCTTTGGGGTTATTCACTCAGATTAAGAGGTTTTATAGGGTTATCGAGATTGCTTCAGGAGTAATACTAATCATTGTGGGTATCTTACTGATTACAAATAGATTTCAGATGATCATCGGACATTTAGTAAGTATTTTCCTGTAGGCAGATTCAGGGTCTTGAGTGTAGATGAGTGGCAAAAGATTTGATCAAGAGAGAGAGGAAGATTAGTAAATAAAAAAGTTTACAAATTTGGGTTTCTACAGGTTGGTCAATTATGGCCAAGTTGTCTTTATGAAACTTTTAATCAGAATTTTTCAGAAGGTTGGGATTGAAGAGGTCATCGGAAAGCCCCTTATTTACCTCGATAGATTTAATAATAGAAATGGCTACAAGTTTTTCGCCTTCGTATATTTCACTCTTATGTGGCATTCTCCACCCTCCTTCTATCCCCCTAAAGTCAGAGTAAACCATAAAGCATCTTCTCCCTTTTTTCAGCTCTGTTTCAACTTTAATCAAATCAAAGGTCTTTTTATCCAACCATATCTTGTTAGCCGGTGCCTCTTTCTCTTTGATCTTGACTACATAACATTCGCATTCCCTAACTCTTTCTGTCGCAACAATCTCTGCTGCTTCTGATACCCAATCCCACCAATTTCTCTCTATCCGATACCCCTTCTTTTCTTTAGGTGAGAGTCTTTTCTTTCCCAGAAGAGGAGAAATCACCCACATGTCTTTGTCATCGTATATAACAATGGTCTTCATCTCTCCCATTCCTTCAGGCACCTGAAGTGCTTGTGACATTAAGATAGTAGTCTCTGCTCTAAATTTCTTGCCCTTTACCAGTATCTTTGTCTTCGAGGCTATCTTTCCCTCTGGGAGAAACATCTCTGTCTCTTCCATAACTGTCATGTCTTTAACGTTTTCTTCAAACTTTGCACCTTTATCCTTCACCTCTTTAAGCACAAGAGGCCATTTTGCACCAAGAGTTTGGGTTACTCCTAGTATTAAACTTATCAGCGTTATTACCAGCACTTTTATTCTTTTATGGTCAATCCCTACCATAGATACTTGCCTCCTTTCTTAGAACAGTACGCTCTCGGATAATCCGAGGCATTCTCCCTTCTTAATCTTAGCAAACCCGCCTAAGCATTGCAAACCTACCTAAGTATTTTCCCCTCCACTTTTTTACCCAAGATCTCCCAAAAGCTTCAAAAGATTGAGAAAATCTAAAAAATTTGAGAAATAAATCGATTTTCAGCCCTTTTTGAGGTTTTTATCCGAGAGGGTTCAGAACAATGGACCTGCTCTTCTTCCATATTTTAATTGCCCCACCGCACATTGATACCTTCTTTTTTAACAGAATATCCCCTCTTTCCATTTTTGGTGGATAGCTCCTAAGCTTATTAAGCTGGATTGAGGGGAGTGGAGCATAGTCTTTTGCTCTTGTTGGGTAAAGTTACCCGTAATTAACCTTTTATGACTGGTCTACACCTTCCAGCTTTTATCTCTAAAATTAGGTCATCTTCATTCCTGATCGTATTTTGGAACCAAGTCAGACATCTTCCAACCATCTCAATTGAATGGGCATCACTTCCACCTACTCCCACCAATCCAAGTGCCTCCCAAACCCTTTTGCCATATTCATTCTCATCTCTATTTTGATTACCACTAAAGACTTCAATTGCATCAACGCAAACGAATCTATTTCTCAACCTTTCGAGATCTTCTCCAACACTATTCCCATACCTAAATGGGTGGGCCATAATCACAATCCCACCTTTCCTGTGTACCTTATCTAATATCTCCTGTGTGGAAAGGCCTCGTTTCACCTCATCGTAATATCCGAAGATCAATAGGTGCCCTGATGGAGAGATAATCTCCCTACCACGTAGAATCAGTAATTCACCAGATTTAGAGGTTCTTTTAAGCTTTTCGATATCTTCCTCCGACCATATCCTGTTATACTCAGTAATGATAATTCCCGATAGTTTCAATCTCAAAGACTTGGTAAACAAGATCGATTGGATTGAGAATACTACAAATAGAATACTTATTTGTATGTACATGAATATCAATTAACATCACTTTTATGTCCTTGGAGATCAAGAGGATTCAAGCCGTATAACTCATTATAGATTGAGAATTTGGTGGTGTCAAGATATTTTCATGAGCGAAATGGAGGTTTATCAATGGATTGTATATTTATCCTGCTTGCAAATCTTTATATACACTGTATATACCTGAGTTAGATAGCCCTATCAAGAATTGTCTTGACAGTTCTAATGTCTTTATGATAAAGTGTCTTTTCTAAAATAGTTGGGATTTGAGGAGGGACTAAAATTAATATGTATCGTATCACCCTCATTCCAGGGGATGGGATTGGCCCTGAGGTTACCGATGCAGCCAAGGAGGTGGTGAAGGCCACCGGGGTCAAGATCCGCTGGGAAGTCAAGGAGGCAGGAGAGAAGACCCTTAAAGAGATGGGCACTTCTATCCCTGATGAGGTTCTGGATTCTATCCGTAAGAACAAGGTTGCCTTCAAAGGGCCAATTACTACACCGGTGGGGGAAGGGTTTCGTTCGGTTAATGTTGCACTCAGAAAGGAACTCGGCTTATATGCTGGTGTTAGGCCCGCTAAGTCATTCGAGGGTGCTCCTACAAGATACAAAGGGGTGGATCTTGTCATCATTCGGGAGAATACCGAGGGGCTCTATTCCGGGATAGAACATTTTGTGGATAAGGATCGAACTTG
>DNCN01000178.1 GCA_003485015.1 bacterium | reverse complement strand
ACTATAAACGACTGGGGGATGTCTTAATTGGGCGGGGACTTATCACCAAAGAGACGCTCGTAAAGTCCCTGAGTGACCAGTTAGGGGTTCCACATATGAATCTGTCGGAAAGAGAAGAGGGGGTTCCCCCTGATGTGATCAAAGTCATCCCTGAATTTATCGCCCGCCGTCACAAGCTCATCCCTTTGGAGAAAAAGGACAATGTCTTGACTGTAGCTATGGCTGATCCTATGGATATCCTGGCTGTGGATGAGATAAGACGGTTGATTGGTTGTGAGATAAAACCGGTCATCGCCTCTGAGGATGAGATCAGAGAAGCCATTGAGAAGTATTATGAAAAATTCTTAAATATAGAGACTATTCTCAAGGATGCCGATCTTGAAGACCAAGTCAAGGTGATAGAATCGGACAAGGAGGATGTGGGGCCAGCCAGATTAGAGGTTGACACCGATAAAGCTCCGATAATTAATCTGGTCAACCATATGCTAATCCAAGCCATTAAAGCAGGTGCTAGTGATATCCATATCGAGCCTTATGGAGAAGGGGTCAGGACTAGGTACCGAGTTGATGGTGTTTTATATACCGTCCTCTCTCCACCCAGGCGGTTCTATAATGGCATTGTCTCGAGGATTAAGGTAATGTCCTCGTTGGATCTCGCTGAACACCGACTCCCCCAGGATGGAAGATGCAAGGTCATTCTGAGTGGTCGAGAGATAGATTTGAGGATCTCAATCATTCCCTCCTCTTTTGGTGAAAAGGTGGTTATGCGAATCCTGGATCCGGAGGGTCTGTGTCTAGATTTGGCTCGATTGGGATTCGAGGCTGAAGCACTCGCAGTCTTCGAGAAGATGATCCATAAGCCCTATGGAATGATTCTGGTTACTGGACCAACTGGGAGCGGAAAATCGACCACCCTTTATTCAGCACTCCAGATCATAAATTCACCAAGTGTCAACATCATTACCATTGAAGATCCTATCGAATACACCCTCCTGGGAACAATCCAGGTTCAGGTGAAGCCAGATATCGGTTTAACCTTTGTTTTGGGTCTAAGGTCTTTTCTCCGCCAGGATCCTGATATCATTATGGTCGGAGAGATAAGAGATGAGGAGACGGCTGAGGTGGCTATTCAAGCAGCCCTGACTGGACATCTGATCTTCTCAACCTTGCATACTAATGATGCGGCCGGTGTCTTGGTAAGACTAGCCAATATGGGGATCGAGCCTTTTCTGATTGCCTCAACAGTCCTTCTCAGTATCTCCCAAAGGTTAGTAAGAACTATCTGTTCTGAATGTAAGGAGAGCTACATGGTTTCAAGGGAAGCTTTAAGAGAGGTGGGTCTTGAGCTTGGGGCTGGGGAGGAAAAAGTCATTCTCTACCGGGGGGTAGGCTGTAAAAACTGCAACAATGTAGGTTATAAGGGACGTGTAGGTATCTTTGAGGTTCTGGTGATAGATGATGAGATCCGAGAGATGATTATCCGACGGGAGAGTTTGCCTCGGATCAAGGCGGCTGGTCGGGCAGCGGGAATGATTACTCTTCGGGAAGCAGCCACAAAGAAGGTTCTGGCTGGGATAACCACTGTTGAGGAGATCATAAGAACTACTACTGCTGATGAATAATTGAATGAACAAAGGAGAGTTTTTAGCCCAAGTTAAGAGGGGGGAGATATCCTCTCTCTATCTTTTTCTGGGGGAGGGGTATGAACAAGAAGAGACCCTTAAGGCCCTCAGGGAAAGCCTATTTCAGGACGAGAGGCTTCTTGACTTCAACTTCGATCTTCTGTATGGAGATGAGACCCAAGCCTTACTGATTACCGATTTGGCCAATACCTTTCCTCTCAAAGCCAAGAGGCGTATAGTGGTAGTGAAAAGAATAGATCAACTCCCCAAGAAGGAGGTGAAAGACCTGGCTGCTTACCTCTATCAGGGAGTGCCTTCCTCTACCTGTTTAATATTCTGTAGCGAGAATCTGCCAAAAAATGACCCTCTTTACAAGATTATCTCTAAGGTGGGAAAGGTGGTCAACTTCTGGCCCCCCTTCGATGAGGATCTTCCCTCCTTCATTATCCTACAGGCAAAGAAGATGAATAAAGAGATGGAGATTGGGGCAGCAAAGGCTCTTATAGAGATTAAAGGGAAGAACCTTGATGAGCTCCTAAAAGAGATAGAGAAGGTTGTTCTTTATGTAGGAGAGAGTCCGTCGATTACCTTGGAAGATGCTTTAGTGGTAGGTAGTGGTGAAAGTCCTCAAAGTATTTTTGATCTCTTGGAGGCTATAGTCGAAGGCAAGACTTCAGTGGCACTCTTTAGGCTCAACTCTCTCATCTTTGGGGGTGAACCCCCTCTCAAAATCCTTTTTATGATCATCAAAGAGTTGCATCTGGTCTACCAGATGAAGTTCCTTTTGGAAGAAAGCAAGACCCAAGAAGAGATATCTTCCTCTTTAGGAATAACCTCAAGAAAAAGTCTTTCTCGGCTGATGAGGGCGGTCAAGTTCTTCGAATGGGAAGATATCGAAGGAAACCTTAGGTCTCTCTTGGAAGCAGATATTGCCCTTAAGTCACAGGAGAAGAGGCTTCATCCCCTAATTCTTGGGCTTTTGATAATGAGGCTGAGTGGGCACTCAAGAAAGATTTGTTAACTTTCTGGGCTATGTTAGACTTCTTACGGCTAGCAGTGTTCTTGTGGATGATCCCTTTTTGGACCGCTTTATCAATAACAGAGACAAGAAGCCTAAGGGTTGTTTCGGTCTTCTCTTTATCTCCCTCTTTTAGTCTTTCGTTAACCCGTTTGGTAAGGGTCTTTATCCTTGAGCGGTAGGCCACGTTACGCGCTCTTCTCTTTTCTGTCTGCCTAGCTCGTTTGAGGGTTGATTTATGTCTTAGCATTTACTACCTCCTCGCATCTACTAAAGACTATACTCAAAAAACCCTTCTTTGTCAAGAAAAAATAGGGGGTTTCTTCTGAATGATGACCACTCGATCGATACCT
>DNCN01000007.1 GCA_003485015.1 bacterium | reverse complement strand
TCTCAGCCCTATTTTTTTGAAGGTACACCTTATTTTTTTTATCGGCAGCGGTGGCGTAAAATTTAATCTTAATTTTGTCTTTAAGGAAGATGAACAAAAAGGGGATCTTTGCCGCTGTATTCCTTGTCTCCTCTTCTGCCCTCATCTACCAGATCGCCCTGATGAGGTTCTTCTCGATCAAGGAGTGGTATCATCTAGCCTTTATGGTAGTGAGTCTCTCCTTCTTAGGGATTGGCGGAGGGGGAACATTTCTCTATGCCTTTCCAAGGATAAAGACCAGATTCGACCTTGGCCAACTTGCCATCTACCTCTCCCTGAGCTTTCCCCTGAGTTATCTGATTGCTAACCACCTCCCCTTCGATCCATTTCTGATTGGGATAGAAGGACTCCAGGTCTTTTACTTGGGATTACTTTATCTTAGCTTAAGCCTCAGCTCATTCTTCTTTGGTCTGATCATTGCCCTTATCATCAAAGAGAGCCCCCAAAAGATCCGTCTTATCTACTTTTTCAATACGGCTGGATCTGGGATAGGATGCCTTGTTCTCTTTCTGCCGATTATTTCCAACGTCCCTAAGCTCATCCTGCTGTCTGCAGTCCTTTCAGGCTTAGCCTCAATGCTGTTCAGTCTCAGATGGAGAGGGTTTGTCCTATCCATAGGGACACTCCTCCTTCTCACCTGGACACCCAATCTCTTTGAGGTAAAGATCTCACCCTATAAGAGTCTTCCCAATGCCTTGAGGTATCCTGGAGCAAGGATTGTCTCTTCTTTGGAGGATGCGACCTCTAAAGTAGATCTGGTTGAATCTAAAGGGATAAGGTATGCGCCAGGGCTCTCCCTCGCCTATGAGGGCTCAATTCCCCCTCAGAAAGGGCTCTTTATCGACGGCGACAATATGACTGGAGTGGTAGATATTGACAAATTGGAATCTCTCGAGTTTACCAATTGGCTCCCCCAGGCGGTAGCTTATAAGGTTACTAAGCCTGAAAGGGTCCTTATCCTCAAAGCCTCTGGTGGAATGGATGTCTTGGGTGCTCTCTATCAAGGGACAAAAGAGATTAAGGCTGTGGAGGAGAATCTGTTTGTCTGGAAGGTCCTATCTAAAGAGATTGGTCAAAGGAGTGGGTTAAGCCTCATTCGGGAGAATGAGAGGGGTTTCGCTCGAAGAGAGAAGGGCAGGTTCGATTTGGTTATTCTCAGCCTATCTGGTGGATTCAAGGGAACCTCACCCGGGTCATTCAGTCTCGTAGAAGAGTATCTTTATACCGTAGAGGCGATGAAGGATTGGCTGGGGCTTCTTGAGGAAGAGGGGATATTAGTTATTACCCGGTGGATTCAAATCCCACCCACTGAGTCTTTAAAGATAGGCGCAACCATCGTTACCGCCTTAGCGGAGAGGGGAGCCATCCAGCCTGGTCAGCATATCATGGCCTTGCGGAGCCTTCAGACGATCACCTTCTTGGTGAAACCTTGTCCTTTTACCCAAGGAGAGATCGTCGCCTTTAAAGGGTTTGCAGAAGAGAAGAGGTTTGATCTGGTCTATTACCCTGGAATCTCAAGAGATGAGACGAATGTCTACTACATCCTTCCCAGCGCCTATGATTATGAGGGCTTCTTGCAACTTTTAGAGAACAAAGAGGCCTTTATTAGGAAATATCCTTATCGGATCTCACCTGCAAGAGACACCCAACCATTCTTCTTCCATTTCTTCAAGATGGGTCAACTTCATAGGATCTTAGCCCACCTGGGCAGGGAGTGGCAGCCCTATGGAGGTTCTGGTTATCTCATGCTTGTGCTTCTCCTCATCATCTCCATCCTCTCCTCCATAGGTCTAATCATCTTACCCATATGCTGGCGAGGAATAAAGATTAGCTCTTTTCAGATGCCTTATCTTATCTACTTTTTATCGACAGGTTTTGGGTATATCTTTGTGGAACTCGTATTGATGGGCTATTTTATCTTAATATTGGGGAAACCTGTCTACGCCTTTGGCTTAGTGGTCGCTACTCTCCTTGTTGCTTTGGGCTTGGGAAGTCTATGGAGTGCTAACCCCAAATCGATTAAGATAGTGAGATTACTCCCTATCTTAATCCTTTCCTATGCGTTGATTATCCCCCATCTCCTCCCAGCCATCTTGGGCATGACACCCTTCCTCAGGATCCTTCTATCCGTATCCCTCATAGTTCCTCTGGGCGTGTTGATGGGTATCCCATTTCCTTTAGGGATAAGGCTGGTCAGCACCTCTTCACCCGAACTTATCCCACTCCTCTTTGGTGTCAATATCATTGCCTCGGTAGTGGGATCCATTCTTTCGGCAATGACTAACCTTGAATTTGGCTACACAGCGGGATTCTTTATAGCGGCTATATCCTATCTTGTGACCCTCACTTCGCTCTTCTTATTAAAGGAACAAACCTAACCTCACCCCAATTATGGAAGATAAACTTCTCCTTTTCCCTCTTTACTACCCAAAGGGTCTGATAGGCGCCAGGTGGTCCAACAGGGATGACCATCACTCCATTATCCTTAAGCTGTTTAAGCAATGGTTGGGGGATATGGTCTGGGGCGCAGGTGACGATGATCGCATCATAGGGAGCATGTTCCTTCCAGCCCAGATAACCATCGCCATGAAGAAATTTTACTTTTTGGTATCCTTCTTCCGATAAAATCTTTTTGGCCCGCTCATAGAGAGGCTTGATGATCTCGATGGTATAGACCTCGGTCTTCAATTCAGCAAGAATAGCCGCTTGATAACCTGAACCACTCCCTATCTCGAGAACCCTTTCTCTCTCTTTTAATTCAACCAACTCTGTCATCAGGGCAACAATATACGGCTGGGAGATGGTCTGACCATAACCGATGGGTAGGGGATGATCACCACAGGCTCTACTTCGGTACCACTCGGGAACAAATCTCTCTCTGGGTACCTTCCTCATGGCCCTCAAGACCTCCTGATCCTTGATCCCTCGAGCCTCAAGCTGGGTGGCAACCATCTTCTCTCGCTTGAGCTTCCAGGAATCTTGGGCCCATAGGGTATCTAAGAAGATTGAGGCAATAAGGATAATTAAGATTAATAATCTCAAAGATCTTTTCAATTCTCTATCTCCCGGGAAATCAAAGGGGTTGTAGTATCGGTTTCAGCCTGGAACTGATAGCCCTCTTCTCTGACTGAGGAATCTTTGCCTTATCTATGAGCCTCAAAAACTCGATGGTTAGATCGTAGGTCTTTCTATCAACCGGGTAAGGGGTGCCATCTTTCCCGCCATGGGCAAATGAATACCTGGCTGGATCCTCATAAGAGGCCTTAGCTCCATAGATCACTTCAGAGACAAGGGTTAAGGCTCTTATAGTCTTAGGACCCACGCCCTCCATGGAGAGTAACCTTTCATAGTTCTCTGGCTTTGCCTCACAGGTCTTGGCCAAGATCCTCTCCAAATATCGGCTCTTGGAGAAGTCTTCTAATAGAAGCGGATGCCAAAAGAATTCCCTATCTTCCAGATTAAGGAAACAGGCCTCCTTTTCGCCTGATCTCAAAGCGATCATCTGGGAGGTATCAGAGGTATACTTCCTTAAGATCTGGATATCTTTCATCAGTCCAGAGAAGCCTCCGCGGACGAGCTCTGTGCTAAGCCCTCTTGTTTCTTCACTCTCAGTTGCTGTCAGGTTTAAGGTGGGTGTTTTTATCTGGCTAATAATCCCTGAATGTGGCTCGCAGACCAGATCTTTTATATCCTCAGAAAACCAGTGATACCTCCTAGCAGTCTGATTGCTTGTGTTCATCCCTTGCTGTACTACTGCCCAGGAGCCATTCTTCGAGAAGAAGAAGCTATGGTGGTAGATTTGGAAGCCATCTTGGACAAGGCAGCTATCAACCTTGGCGGACATCCTCGAGTTATAGACGAGGTTATCCACATTTGAAGAAGGAAGACTTAAGGTCTCTCCCCAATCTTTGATCTCATCAGGGGTCTTCCTTGAGGTCTTCCCCTTTCCGCCGCAGATAAAGACCCCTGACTCCCTCTCCCTGCCACGAAAGGCCTCCTTTAAAGCCGCCGTCAGGATGGTCGTTAAACCAGAGGCATTCCAATCAAAGGCGAGGACTGTCCCTAATGACTGAAACCAGACTGGGTCAGCGATCCTCTTTATAAATTCATCTGGTCCATACTCTTCAATCAGTACTCTACCAATCTCCCTTCCCAGGCTCACCATCCTCTCGAATAGCCATCGGGGACATGTGCCTGTGTCCAATGTAAATGTTGCTATCCCTCTTTTAATCACGATCTTTTGTTGTGCATTCTCCCTGTAAATCTATATACTACATACTGCCGCCAGAGTCTTCTTGGGTCTCCTCTTCGGCATCTCCTTTCTTTATCTTCTCAAATAATTCCTTGAATTTAGGATCACTAAGGGATCCTTTCAGTTTATTGATATTCTCTTCGGTCTCTTTGAGTTTGGGGTCTTTTATCTCTATGCGAATCTCCCAGCTTTTAAGAAGATGGGTTAATGCTAGGTCATGCTTGCCCTGCTTTATATAAATCTTACCTAAGTTGTCGAGCCAGAGCCCTTCACTCAGTCGGTCCCCGATCTCTTTGGCAATATTCAGTCCCTGCTGGAAGTACTCAATCGTCTTATCAAACTCTCCTAAGCTATGATAAGCTGCCCCGAGGTTACCAAGATAGACGCCTTCCCTCTGTTTATCATTGAGCTCTCTAGCGAGACCCAATCCTTGCTTGAAGTAGTCGATCGCCTTATC
>DNCN01000146.1 GCA_003485015.1 bacterium | reverse complement strand
CTGGAACAGTTAGAAAGATATGAATATTCATTGTCTGAAATGAAGCGGGTCCTAAAAGATGGGGGGGAGATTATCCTTAAAACAAGAAATGGCCGGCACACTACAGCTGAGGCCAACCCTCACCATGTGGTGGTCTTCAATGAAGAAGAACTCAAGGAGTTGCTTGAGAAATACTTTGAAGAGGTGAAGGTTTACGGCTATAATGTTCACTACTCCCATCAAGCGAATCCACTCATAAACCGAAAGTCGCGAGAAAGTAACTATGAATTTGGCGACCTTATTTCCCTGATGTATAAGTACGAGATTGCAGGATTCTTGCAGGCAGTGATGGTTGATGATCCCCGCAAGGCAGGTTTTCTGATCGCCCATGGAAAGACAAGAAAGTCTGCGAGAAAAGAGGACTCAATTAAAATGAGAGAAGAAGACGCAGATGGATAATAAACTACCTGCCATGGCAGGAGGGAAGCCTATTAGGGGTGAGTATCTTGCCTTTGGCCGGCCAGTCATCTGCGAAGATGAGATCAATGAGGTTATCGATGCCCTGAAATCAGGCTGGCTCTCCACAGGTCCAAAGACCGAACTCTTCGAGAGAAGATTTGCTCAATATATCGGTTCCCAATTTGCCTGTGCCCTCAACTCTTGCACAGCCGGACTCCATCTGAGTTTGATTGTAACTGGGATAGGAGAGGGAGATGAGGTTGTTACTACACCCATGACCTTCTGCGCCACCATCAACGTCATCGTTCACCTTAGGGCTCGACCTGTCTTTGTTGATATCCGAAGAGACGACTATAACCTTGATCCATCGAGGATCGAAGAAAAAATTACCTCTAAGACGAAGGCCATCCTGCCCGTGCATCTCTATGGCTACCCCTGCCAAATGGATGAGATCTTGAGGATAGCCCGGGAGAATAATCTTGTGGTCATCTCGGACTGCGCCCATGCCTTAGAGGCAGAGCACCAGGAGAAGAAAGTTGGAGCCTTGGGAGATTTAGCCACCTTCAGCTTCTATGCCACCAAGAATGTTACTACAGGCGAAGGCGGAATGGTTACAGGTAGTGATCTATCGTTCGAAGAAAGACTAAGAGTCCTTAGACTTCATGGGTTGAGCGTTGATGCCTGGAAGAGATATTCTCAGGAAGGAACAGGTGGCTATGACATTGAGGTTCCTGGATATAAGTATAATATGAGTGATATCCAAGCTGCCCTGGGTTTACGCCAGCTTGAGAAGGTGGAGGAATACTTGAAGATAAGAGAACAGTATTGGCAGATGTACAACCAGGCCTTTAGTGAGATCGAAGAGATTATTACCCCGTCTGAGCCGAATAACGGCCGCCATGCCCATCACCTCTATCCTGTCCTCATCAAGAGTGAATGCCTAAAGATAAACCGCAATGACTTTAAAGAGGCCCTCCACCAGGAGAATATCGGCACAGGAGTTCACTTTCAGCCCGTACATCTCCTCTCTTATTACCAAAAAACCTTCGGTTTTAAACGGGGGGACTTTCTTAATGCTGAGTATGTTGGAGATCGAACCCTTTCCCTTCCTCTCTCTCCTGGCCTTACGCCAGATGATATAGTCGATACCATTGAAGCAGTGAAGAGAATAGCTTCGTACTACCGACGGTAAGGATTTTTTGCGAAGGGGTGAGATGATGAGAAAACCAATCATTGCTGGAAATTGGAAGATGAATAAAGGGATGAAGGAGGCTGAGGAGCTGGCCTCCGGGATTGTTGAGGGACTTCAAGGAGAAGAAGAGAGGGAAGTTGTTCTATGCCCTCCCTTTACAGCCTTGCAGAGGATAGGGGAGATATGTCTTGATTCACCTATCCTTCTTGGTGCCCAGAATCTCTTCTATGAAGCTAAGGGGGCATACACAGGCGAGATCTCAGCCTCTCAGCTGGTTGATTTAGGATGCAGGTATGTGATCGTTGGCCACTCTGAAAGGAGACAATATTTTGGCGAGACAGACCAAGTGATAAATAAGAAACTGAGGGCCGCTATCTCCGCTGGTCTCTTCCCCATCCTATGCGTGGGCGAGAAAGAGGAAGAAAGGGAAGCGGGAAAGGAGAAAGAGATAGTTGGACATCAATTAAGAGAAGGTCTGAGGGGTATCTCTGAAGAAGAGGCGAAGGATATAGTAATTGCCTATGAACCAGTCTGGGCGATTGGGACTGGGAAGACTGCCTTACCTTCTGATGCCCAAGGGATGCACCTCTTTATTAGGGAGCTTTTGAGAGAGATCTATAACAGTAGGTTAGCCCAAGATACTCGTATTCAATATGGTGGCAGCGTCAAACCCGATAATATCGACGAATTGATGGCCGAGCCGGACATCGATGGTGCCTTAGTTGGTGGGGCTAGCCTTGAGGTAGACTCCTTTATCCGTATCGTTAAGCTTAGGACCCCGTTATAAATTTATAAATATGGTATCAAAGACATTAGGGCATAATCCAATCTTAGTTGCATCCCCTACAAAAAATCTCCTTTAATGTCTAGAGTACGCTCTCGGATAATCCG
>DNCN01000097.1 GCA_003485015.1 bacterium | reverse complement strand
TTTGGATATTTGTTTGGCTTTCTGAAGTTGTCCGTTGAAAGGGTCAATTAAAATGTTGTTGAAGTACCATCGATGAACTTCAAAAAGCTCAATGACTACTAAAAAAGAGGCTCTTTATCAGATTTGCAGATAAAAAGAGTTCCTCAAAATATAAGAACTCCTTTATAATTAAGGATCTATTAAGATTTAAATGGTAGGTGTATTTTTATCAACCGGCATTTACCCGATAACTATGCCCTAATTTGTAATATGTTGGTATTATTAGCTTTAGAGTTTTGTAACTGTATCCACCCTATAGCCATAATCTTCTCTTATAAAATTTATTGGAGCCCATTAATCAAACAGTATCCAGAGACCATCAAGACCTGGCCTACCAGTTCTCCAAGAGGCGGAGGATAAACACATATCTAAGGTCAATATCGGACACAACCTAAGCTATTTTAGATGGAAGTTCCGCCTTTTCCATTACACATCTTGTCCCTACCCTCATCCAACTTTATCACCTTTTTTAATCCTTCCTTTGTCATGATTAAACCTAATCCTTTACCCTGAGAGACTGCAGAAAAAGGGAGTTATCCTGCCTTTATTCTTCTAAGGAGAATCTGATGGGGAGGATATACCAGACATAGACACCCTCTCCCCTCGCCTTTGGCGGGGTGAGCCTGAAGGTCTTGGTGGCCTCAAGGGATGACCTTCCAAAGCCAAAGCCTTTTGGATCTTCTTCTAATACCTCAGCCTTCTCAATCATACCCTTTGGATTTACAAGGAGCTTAAGCCTTACTACCCCTTCGACCTCTCTTATCCTTGCAGCCTTAGGATAGCGTGGCTTTTCATATGAAATCATCCTTAAGGGATGATCCAAGCCCTCAATGTCCACAATACCTGGCTGTTGAGGTCCTTCTTGAGATGGGGGAAGGATGAGGTGGGATACCTCTTCTTTCTCTTCTTGGAGGATAGGAATTGCCTCTTCCTCCTGTTGCCCTCTCTCCTCTTGGATAGGAAGGGGGATCGCTTGAGGCTCTTCCTTTGGGGGTGACTCTCTCCTCTGTGGTTTTATCTCTGGCTTTGGCTCTTCTTTGGGAGGCTCGGGTTTTGGGAGGAGAATCTCAATCACATCGATCTTATATGTCTGGTATACCTTTACCTCTGTTGTCTTTCCAAGATAGAAGAGTAAAAGGAGGAGGCAGATATTTACGAGACAAGAGAGAAGGAAGGAGAGGAGGAACCTCTTCATTTAAGTTTTGGGATGGTTGCTAAAGAGAGGTCCTTTATGCCACACTCTTTACAAAGATCCAGGATCTCAACGAGCCGGCCACAACTCACTGCTTTGTCAGAGGTGATAATGACCGAAAGCTTGGGGTAAAGAGCAAGCTCTTTTATTATCTCTCCTCTGACTCTATCAAGGGTGGCCTTTTCTCTTCCCAGAAATACCTCTTCATCCTTGGTGATGGTGATGATGAAGTACTCCTTTGAGAGGGGTATCCCTGCTTTCGCCATAGGTTTCTCTATAGGCATCCCTTGTTCTTTAGCAAGTGTTGTTGCCAAAGCAAAGAAGAGGAGAAGGAGAAAGACGCAGTCTATTAAAGGTGCTAGGGTAAGCTCAGGTCTTCTTATCTTCATCGAAGTAGGTAATAAACCTTAATCCGTTGTGTCTCATCTCTTCGATTAAAGCCTCGCTTCTTCCCACAAGGAAATTATGGAGAAATAAAGAAGGGATGGCTACAATGAGCCCTGCCTGAGTGGTGATAAGGGCCTCTGAGATCCCCTTGGCCAGAAGATGGGCATCTGGATTTCCCAGTCTACTTAGGGCATCAAAGACCTTGATCATTCCGGTGACTGTCCCCAAGAGTCCGAGGATTGGTGCGGCGGTGATGGCCACGGCAATGAAGTTGAGGAATCTTGAGAGGCTTGGCGTCTCCTTCATAATCAGAATCTCAAGTTCCTCCTTCTGCCTCTCCTTGGGAAGTCCTCTACTCTGCAATACCTGCAAGAGGCTCTTGAAGGTAACCCCTCCTCCATTTTTGGCCATCTCCTCTGCCTCTTTGAGCCTTCTCTCTTCTATGAGAGAGAAGAACTCAGAGAGAGAGTCATTCTTGGTCTTGGCCTTTCTTAAGAAGAGAACCCTTTCGATGATCAAGGTGAAGATAACTAAGGAGAGCCCCATGATGACCCAAAGGATCGGCCCTCCTTTATTCAAGAAGTCGATAATCATAAGCATATCTTACACCCAGTGGGAACTATTGTCAAGATCAAAAGATAAACTTTACACCTCCAAGGAGCATAAGGGGGAGCATCGTCCACTCCTTCCTCTCTTTGTAGTCCTGCGAATAGTAATACCCATAGACATTCTTATGGTCTGTCAGGTTCAGACATTGGAGATACCACTCCCCCCATCTCTGCCCCCTTGTCAGGGTCAGGTCTATCTTGAAGTAGTTGGGCAACCGGGCGCTATTATACTCTCCATATATCGGTCTATACAAGGTGGTTGTCTCATCTATCTGCTCGGATCTTACCCCGACAATGGGTGTGTATGGATTTCCTGAATAGAATAGGGTCTTTTTGTTCAGTCTCCATCTCCTTGGGAGCTTAAAGTTTAGAACGAGTGAGGCCACATGGGGCCTCTCCTGGTCTATGGGATAGAGCCTTCCCTCCTCAACCCTTGCTGCTAGTTCATACCAGTCTGGTACCTTCTCCCTCTCTGAGCGGCTTAAGGCATAAGAGAGCCACCCATCCCACCTTCCTCCCTCCTTCTTCTGAAAGAAGAGCTCAATCCCTTTAGTTACTCCCCTTCCTTTATTGAGATACTTCTTCTCTCGGTCAGGAAGGATGAGCCTGCTTAAGTCATTATAGTATCCCTCAATCCTTATTCTCTTGTCATCTCCAATCTCCCGCTCATACCCGATAATATGCTGCCTCGACCTCTGGGCCAAGAGATCTGGATTCCCCTCCTTCTCATCGAGCCACCCCTCGCTAATGGGATACTGCGAATACTCTCCTATGGAACATTTTATCCTTGATCTTCCGATGGGAAGGCATAGGGAGAATCTGGGTGAAATAAGGGTCTCTTTGGTGATATTCAGATACTCATAGCGGAGGCCGTAGTCAACAATCGGTCCAAATCCAAATTTATATCTATCCCAGAGATAGGCTCCAATATAATCTACGGTCCTGTCCCAATGGTATTTGTGGGTCTTGCGCTTCTTTATCAACCTCCCGTTCTCCTCCTCTACCTCGGTATATGTCATGGATGTCTCACTATATCCCTTGTTTCTGGAGAGCATTACCCCTAACTTTGTCTCATGATTCCCCCAACCCAAGGTAGTCTCATTTCTTAAGGTCGTATCATCAAACCTCATCCTTGACTCCCAGGGAGAGTCTGGTGAATAAAAGTCGAAATCTCCCTTATCGATAAGGTAGCTCAAGGTAAGCTCATTACCCAGATGTGGCAAGAGGACTCTCTTATGGTTTAGGGCAAATATGTCCTTGGTATAACCATGCTTAAAGTGTCCCTCTTTATCGTCTGGCGAGCCGAATCCCTCCTCCATCTTCATATCCATCCCCTCACCCACCCTTACGGCAGTGAAAGAGATCTTATCCTTAAAGGAGGGTTCAAAATGGAGTTTGAGGTAATAGTCATCAAGATAAGGAAGGACAAGTCCTTTACCCTCCTCTCCAAGTAACCACTTCGCCCAGAAGTCATAATGGGTCCTCTCTGTGGCAAGGTAGTAGGAGGATCTTTCTCTCCTTATGGGGCCTTCTATCTGGAATCTGGCGGTGGTGGGGGAGAGTTCTAAGGCCCCCTTTCTCTTCTCTTTATTCCCCTCTTTATAATAGACA